>CAZZAH010000526.1:0-3311 GCA_964652115.1 uncultured bacterium
AGATCTACCTGAAGGACTACAACGAGCGGAAGGTGCGCGGCCGGCACATCGCGCCGCACACGGTCGAGATGGCGGCGATGTGGGCGGTGCTGACGCGGCTCGAGCCGCCGAAGAAGGCCGACCTCACGCTGCTGCAGAAGCTGAAGCTCTACAACGGCAAGACGCTTCCGGGCTACACCAGCGACAACATCCGCGAGCTCCGGAAGGAAACCGAGCGCGAAGGGATGGAAGGGATCTCGCCCCGGTACGTGCAGGACAAGATCTCGAACGCTCTGGTCAGCGATCGCGCGGGCAACTGCATCAATCCTTTCGTGGTGATCAACGAGCTCGAAGCGGGCCTCAAGCATCACTCGCTCATCACGGCCGACGACGAGCGGAAGAAATTCCACGAGCTCCTCTCGGTGGTGAAGGAAGAGTACGAAGCGGTGGCGAAGAACGAGGTCCAGCGCGCGATCTCGGCCGACGAGACCGCCATCGCCAAGCTCTGCTCGAACTACATCGACAACATCAAGGCCTACACGCAGCGCGAGCGGGTGCGGAATCCCTACACCGGACAGGACGAAGAACCGGACGAGCGCCTGATGCGCTCGATCGAGGAGAAGATCGAGATCCCCGAGGCGCGGAAGGATGACTTCCGCCGCGAGATCATGAACTACATCGGGGCGCTCGCGATCGAGGGGAAGCAGTTCAACTACCGGATGAACGCGCGGCTGATGAAGGCGCTCGAGCTCAAGCTCTTCGAGGACCAGCGCGATTCGATCAAGCTCACCTCGCTCGTGTCTTCCTCGGTGGTCGACAAGTCGACCCAGGAGAAGATCGATGTGGTGAAGGGACGACTGATCCAGAACTACGGGTACTGCGATATCTGCGCGACCGACGTGATGAACTACGTCGCTTCGATCTTCGCGCGCGGCAATACCGGGAAGGACTGAAGCCCGGCTTGAAAAAGGATCGGTAGCCTCCATGCTGCGGATTGAACGCGACCACAATCGCTTCAAGGAGATCGTCAAGGGGCGGATCAAGAAGGACTTCAGGAAGTACATCTCGAAGGGCGAGATGATCGGCCGCCAGAGCGGCAAGACCATCTCGATCCCCGTCCCGCAGATCGATCTCCCGCGCTTCAAGTACGGCAAGAACCAGGGCGGCGTCGGCCAGGGCCAAGGTGACTCCGGCGATCCGATGGACGGCAACCAGCCGGGCGACGGATCGGGTGCGGGCGAAGACCCAGGCCAGCATCTGCTCGAGGTCGACGTCAGCTTGAGCGAGCTGGCGGAGATCTTGGGTGAAGAGCTGGAGCTGCCGCGCATCGAGCCGAAGGGCGATCGCTCGATCCAGGATCGACGCGATCGCTACACCGGTGTGCGGCCGATCGGGCCGGAGTCGCTTCGTCACTTTCGCCGCACCTGGCGCCGCGCGATCACGCGACAGATCGCCACCGGCACCTACAATCCCGACGATCCGATCATCATCCCGATCCGCGACGACTTCCGTTATCGCGCGCAGCGCACCGCGCCCAATCCGCAGGCGAGCGCGGTCGTCTTCTACCTGATGGACGTCTCGGGATCGATGGGCGACGAGCAGAAGGAAATCGTCCGGATCGAAACCTTCTGGATCGACACCTGGCTCAGGCACCAGTACGGCGACTTGGACATCCGCTACGTGGTGCACGACGCGGCCGCGCGTGAGGTCGATCGCGAGACCTTCTTCCATCTGCGCGAGTCGGGCGGCACCAAGATCAGCTCGGCCTACTCCCTCCTCGAGAAGGTGCTGCGCGAGGAGTACAACGCGAGCGAGTGGAACATCTACGCCTTTCACTTCTCCGACGGGGACAACTGGGGATCGGGCGACACCGAGCTCTGCCTCCGGTTGCTCGGTGATTCGCTGCTGCCGATCATGAACCAGTTCGCCTACGGCCAGGTGGAATCGCCCTACGGCTCGGGCCAGTTCTTGAAGGATCTGCGCGGCGCCTTCCGCAACGCGGAGAACCTCGTCACCTCGCACATCCCGGACAAGGATCGGATCTACGACTCGATCCGCGAATTCCTGGGCAAGGGACGCTAGGACGCCCATGCATCGATGGAACGGCAACACGCGCCTCCCCCGCTCGGCCGGCGCGAAGCGAGGATCGGCATGAGCCTGACGCTCGAGCTCGCGAAGGAACGCGACTACATCCGCGGCATCGCCAAGCGGCTCGGCCTCGACTTCTTCGAGACCGTGTTCGAGGTGGTGAGCTGGGAAGAGATGAATGAGGTCGCAGCCTACGGCGGCTTCCCCGTTCGCTATCCGCACTGGCGCTTCGGCATGGACTTCGAGCGCCTGCACAAGAGCCACGCCTACGGGCTCTCCAAGATCTACGAGCTGGTCATCAACAACGACCCCTGCATCGCCTACCTGCAAGAGGCGAACGAGATGGTCGACCAGAAGCTCGTCATGTCGCACGTCTACGGGCACTGCGACTTCTTCAAGAACAACATCTACTTCGCGCACACCAACCGCCGCATGGTCGACGCGATGGCGAATCATGCCGCGATCGTCCGCCGGCACATGGACCGTTACGGCCAGGAGAAGGTCGAGGCCTTCGTCGATCTGGCGCTCTCGATCGAGAACCTGATCGATCCGCAGCGCGTCTTTCTGGAGCAGCGCCAGGCGGCCCAGCCGACGCACGACGATGAGTCGAACGAGCCGCAGGTGCTCCGCATTCGCGCGAAGGAGTACCTGGAGTCGTTCGTCAATCCGCCCGAGTTCATCGAGCAGCAGCGGAAGAAGCTCGAGGAGGAGCGCAAGCGCCGCCGCCGCTTCCCCGAGCGGGCCGAGCGCGACATCCTCCTCTTCCTGCAGCAGTACGCGCCGCTCGAGCGCTGGCAGCAGGACATCGTCGAGCTGGTGCGCGACGAGGCCTACTACTTCCTGCCGCAGATGCAGACCAAGATCATGAACGAGGGATGGGCCTGCCTGGCAGGCGACTCGCTCGCCTTCACTGAGTTCGGGATGATCCCGATGCGCGAGGTGGTGCGGCAGGCGCCGTCGCTCGTTTTCGACGGGACGACCCGGCGGCGGATCTACGACCGGAACGTCCTCTCGAACCGCGAGACGGTGAGAATTCGCACGCGGCGCGGGCTTCGTCTCCACGGGTCACGCACGCACCGGGTGCTCCTGGCCGACGGCACGACCTGGCGGCGCCTCGACGAGCTTTCGATCGACGACCGCATTGCGGTGAGCGGAGGCGGCGGGCTTTGGGCCGAGCGCCCGATGCCGATCTACTGGCGCCCGGCGCCGCGCGTCACCGCCGGCGACGTCGCGCGCAGCGCGGC
>CAZZAH010000527.1:0-3278 GCA_964652115.1 uncultured bacterium
GTGCTTCTTCAACTCGGCACGATGCATCGCATCCAGGGCAGAAGCGCCGAGGCAAAGCAGCACTACGACGAAGCGCTGGCGATCTTCCGTTCGATCGCCGACCCCGGAGGCGAGGCGATCGTCCTCGGCAACCTCGGCAACGTCCTCTGGGAACGAGGAGACAAGAACGCCGCGCGGCAGCACTACGAGTCCGCCTTGTCGCGCTTCCGCCAGGTCGGCGATCGGGTCTCCGAGGGGATGATGGTCGGCAACCTCGGGAACCTCTGTATAAGTCAGGGACGAATGGAGGAGGCACAGGCGCTCCTGGAGTCCGCGCTCACGATCTATCGCGAAGTTCACAACCGAGGCAGCGAAGGGGTCGTGCTGCTGAATCTCGCCATCCTCCACCTGGAGTCGGGCCGACTGGAAGATGCCCGCCGGTTGTTCGAGTCGGCCATCGTGGCCACGCGCGAGGTCGGAAATCGACGGGACGAAGGAATCGCGATGGGCAACCTGTCGCTCGTCCACTTCGAGCACGGCGAATTCGCGCTCGGCGTCGAGCTCTCCTCGGCCGCGCTCGCGATCCACCGCGATGTCGGCAATCGCCGGTACGAAGGGATCGAGCTGTGCAATCTTGGCGCGCACTTCCTCGCGCAGGATCGGCTCGACCAGGCGCGCACGTGCTACGACGAAGCGATTGCCATCCTTCGTCAGGTCGGCGACCGGACCTTCGAGGGAACCGCCCTTAGCGGCCTGGCGAAGCTTCACGCGAAGCAGGGCGAGCCGAGCATTGCTTGCGACCTCTATCACGAGAGCGCCGCCATTCAACGGGAGCTCGGAGATGACCTCGAGCTGACGCGCGTCCTCTGCGATCTCGGCGCGTTCGAGCTCGCGCATGGCGACCTCGACGCGGCGCAGGCCGCCCTCGCCGAGGTCGAGACCCTCCAAGGCACGCGCTCGCTCACGCCAGGATCCACCCTCACACGGAAGATCGAGGAGCTTCGCGAGCTGCTCCGACCGACTCCGTAGCCCCGCCCGCCCCGCCTCCGCGCTCCCCCGCAGAAAAATCGAAGAAAGTTCTGCGCACCTTCGCCCCGGTTTTTCCATGTACCGCCGGAAAGTCTCCGCGTGCAGGAAGGACAGGGGTGGTTCGGCGGTCGGACGCCCGGGCTCATGCACGCGAAGGGCAACGAGAGCTGCGGGTAACCGAAAGGAACTGCCGAATGAAACCCACCATGATCACATTGCTCGCCGCGGCTCTGGCCGCCTCCGCGAGTTGGGCCGGAGAAGGCAAAGTGGTGCCGGCGCAACTGGCGACTTCGCCGGCGGTCATTTCGGCCGCCGAAGCAACGCCCGCCGTGAAGGCCGATTCTCGGGCGCTGATGACGCAAGCGATCGACCTGGCATGGGCGAAGGCACAGGCGGATGTGGCCCTCCTCGCGACGCAGATCGACGCCGCATCGCCGGCGGATCGCACCGAGTTGGAGCGGCGGGCGGAGGCAAGAAAGCTCGCCGCGTTCGTCGAGCTCTACTCGATCCAGGCACGCTTCGCCCGCGCCGACGGCCGTCTGCAGGATGCCGAAGCGCTCGACTCGGTCGTCGCACACATCTTGACTCCGGAAGTGCCGGTGACGCCGATTCCCACCACAGCACCCACCCGCTCCGCGGCGAAGTAGAGGTAACCGATGAAGCCAATTCTAGTGTTCACGGTGATGGTGGCAGCGCTCGTCAGCGCATCAGGTCCAAGGGTGATCGCCCAGTCTGCCCCGAGCTCGGATTCTGATGTGTACGCGAAGGCGACCGGCCAGCTACTGGTGAAGTTCGTCCCCGAGGCGATGCCGAGCCTCGACTCGATCACGACGGGAAGCTCCGGCAACCTGGAGACTGGGCTGACGGCCCTCGACTCCATCCTTGAGCAAGCCGGAGCGCGCTCGTTGGCTCCGGCCATGCTTCAGCCGACGGACGTGCTCGATCCCCGCGGGGAATGGGGCTTCGATCGCTTGTTCGTGATCGAGCCGGCCGAGGGCATGGACATTCGCGCGCTGGAGCAGATGTTCGAGGCGAGCCCGCTCGTCGAGTACGCAACTCCGGTCATCGAGTACACGCCGACGCTGGTGCCCAACGATCCTATGTTCAGCGCGAACTGGGGTCTGGAGAACAGGGTCCAGCTCGGTGCGCTCTCCCTCCCTTGCGACGTCTGCGGCACACTTACCATCGGCCACTGCGGTCCGGGGATCGGGCAGTTCGGCTTTGACTCGCACCTGCCCAACGCTTGGAACGTGACCTTCGGATACGGGGACCCGAGCGTGGTGATCGCGATCATCGATGACGGAGTGGATGTGGACCATCCGGATCTCCGCGTCGTTCCGGGATACGACTTCATCGACAACGACTCGAACCCGGATGCCGTGCCGAGCGCGGATCCCGCTCAGAACTACGGCGCCCACGGCACCGGTTGCGCCGGAATCGCGGCGGCGAGGGCGAACAACGGCATCGGGATCACGGGGGTCGCCGGTGATTGCAGCGTGATGCCGCTCCGCGCCAACACCGATGTCGCCGTCATGAACTGCCTGAACTGGGCCGCCTCGCACGGCGCGGATGTCATCAGCATGAGCTTCGAGTTCACGAACGCGCACTATGGCGACTTTCCGCACGTCGACGCCGCTCTGCAGGCGGCGTACAACGCGGGAATCCCGCTTCTCGCCGCGTCCGGCAACGCCAACCTCTCCGCCTTCTTCACTCCGGCCGATCATCCCGCCGTGTGGGCCATCGGCGCCGCCAGTCCTTGTGGCGAGAGGAAGGCTCCCACCTCCTGCGATGGAGAAGGTTGGGGCTCCAACTATGGCAGGGCCACGCAGGACGCCGCCGACGCGATCGACTTCATGGCGCCCACGATCATGCCCGCGACCGACATCGTCGGGCCGGCAGGGCTCTGTGCGAATGGGGACTACTTCCCGATGTTCAACGGCACCTCGGCCGCGACCCCGTTTGCGGCCGGCATCGTCGCCCTCTTGCGCGAGATCTATCCCACCTGGACTCCCGCACAATTGAAGGCGCGGCTTGCACAGACCGCGCGTGATATGGACACGGCGGGTTGGGATCGCTTTACCGGGTATGGGCTCCTGGATGCCGGGGCGGCGCTCGCTCTGCCCGACTACCTGCACTCTCCGTTCACTGCCGGCTGGGGAGATGCCGTGGTGCCGCGTCCGACCCCCGATGCCGTTTCCAGCTCCGTGCCGCTGCCGACCTCCCTCACCGGCGACGTCTCGCCGACGTACTTCTCGGCCGCGGTGCTCAAT
>CAZZAH010000528.1:0-3261 GCA_964652115.1 uncultured bacterium
ACCGCGATCGAGCAGCGGGCTGCGAGCATCTGCGCTCGCTTCACGCAGGTCTAGCGGCCGCATCCAACTACATCACTCGCTCCAAGGCGAAGGCGCCCAGCCGATGAAGGACTGGGCGCCTTGAACATCAGCGCCTTGCGATGGGCTCGCGGCGCTTTACGCTCCAACTACCCCGCGATCGGTCGCGGCCGAAGCTTCTCCTGATTCCCCTGCACGCCCTTCGCCTGATGCACCGCCATCGTCTCGTCGAGCAGACGATCGACGGAACGACGCGCGAGCGCGATCCCGCAGCCGGCGAAGATCATGAAGGTCCCGAACCACAGCAGCCCAATTAGCGGCTTCCGGCTCACCTCGAGCAGCATCGACTCCGCCTGGGCGCCACCGGAGCCGGCCACGTCGACGCGGATCATCCCCTGCTCCACCGACATGCCGGCAAGCGCGAGGCTCAAGCCGCCGGCAACCTCGCTCTCGATCGCGTCTCCTTCGAGCGTTCCGCCGTCGAAGTGGAGCGGGAGGTTGAGCAGCTCGCTCTTCCCATCCTTCGCGATCTCGACCTCGGCGGTGAGGCTCATGCCTTCGTGCGAGCCGTCGCCCATGTTGAATCGCTGGAAGGTCAGGGTCGCGCCGCCGAAGTCTTGCGCCTCTCCCTTCACCAGCTCGAGGCGGGACGCCTCAGAGCCACTCCCCACCTCTTCGGGTGCGATGTAAAGATCGCCGAGCGCCTCGCGCACGATGGCCGGCTTGCGGAAGGACTGGCGGTTGGGGAGCGAGTAGAAGGTGGTCTCGACCTTTCGCGCGTTGCCCGCCTCACCGACCTCGAGCGACCAGCGGTCCTTCCCTTCCGTGCCGTCCACGTGGCCTAAGTAGGTCACGGTTCGGTCGAGCACGCGCGTGCTCTCGCCGATCGGGAGGCGAATGCGTTCGCTCGCGTCCCAACCTTCACTGGCGATGATCCCGATGAGCACGAGCGCGAATCCGATGTGCGCCACAGCCGCTCCGGTTGTGAGCAGGCGATGCGGCGCGAGGTGCGCGAAGCGGATCACGTTCGACACCAGCGCCATCGTCGCCGCGAAGAAGAGAAGCAGCGAGCCCACACCGTGCGCGCCCATCATCACCGCAAGCACGGTCATGACCGCCGCGATCACGACGGACGGAGCGAAGCGCTTGAGCCAGCGCGCCGGCGCGATCGGCAGCCAGGTCAGGAAGGGACCGATGCCGAGCAACACGCCGAGCAGGATGTAGATCGGAAGATTGACCTCGTTATAGAAGCCGGCGTTCGGCGTGCCCGGCTTGCCGAACCAGCTCGAGATGATCGGCCACGAGGTGCCGAGCAGCACGAGGAAGGTGGAGACGGTCAGCAGCCCCATGGCTGAGGCGAGAATCAGGGGCCAGGTGAATCCACCCGTCAGCCGCGGCGTCGTCTGATTGCGGCGACGGAGCAGGGTCACGGCGAAGACCGCTACGACGGTCGTCATTCCGGCGACGAGCCAGCTGTAGACCGTCCCCTTGGGGAATGAGTGGACCGAGAAGTCGGCCAACACGCCGCTTCGCGTGAGGAAGGTCGCGTAGACGGTCGTCAGATATCCGCCCATCGCGAGGAGGACGTTGCTCAAGCGCAGGCTTCCGGTCATCTGCTGCACGAGCAGGCCGTGCACGAGCGCGGTGACGACGAGCCATGGCACCAGCGATGCGTTCTCGACCGGATCCCAGCCCCAGAAGCCTCCCCAGCCGAGCACCTTGTACGCCCAGAACGCGCCCATCACGATGCCGATGCCGAGCGTGATGAAGCCGAAGAGCGCGAAGCGGAGACCGGGCACGATCCACTTCGTTTCGTCGCGCTTCCACACCGCGACCAGCGCGAGAATCGCGGGCACCGCGAGCGCCGCATAGCCCAAGAAGACCACCGGCGGATGCGCCGCCATCCAGGGATCCTGCAGCAGGGGATTCAATCCGTTGCCGTCGGCCGGAACGGTTGCCCCAAGTCGGAAGGGGTCCGCGTTCGGATGCAGCATGAGGAGATTGAGCAGGCCGATCGTTCCGACGTAAGCGGTCATCACAGTCGGCCGTTGCCAACTCTCTCGATAGAGCAGCCAGTAGCCGATCGCGGTCGCGAAGACAGCCCAGAGGAGGTAGGTCCCTTCCTGTCCTCCCCAGAAGGCCGACACGAGATAGAGCATCGGAAGATCGCGCGAGGAGTAGTGGGTCACGTACTCGTAGCGAAAGTCGTGACGCAGGATCGCGGTCATCAGCGCGACGCTGGCGAAGCCGAGAAGTAGAGCCATCGCGTCATACGCGCGGCGGAAGAGCTTCTCCGACGGCCCATGCCCACGCGCCCAGCGAATGCCGAACACGAAGGCAAGCACGGTGGAGAACGCCGCCAAGCGGATGAGCCAACTGCCGGGGTTCATGAGACCATCCTCCCTTCAGGCGAGCCCTCGGGACGAGTGAGGCACATCGGTCGATCGCTCTCCGGTCCCTCGAGCAACTCCATGATCGAAACCGATCCGTAGGACGCCTCCACCAAGGACGCCACCGAATCGAGGCGTCGATGAAGAGGGCAGAGCTGGTCGGCATGCGCTTCCAGCCCCAAGGGACATGTGTGGATTCTCCGCATCGGATCAACCGCGTTGATGACGGAGAGCACGGTCATCTCGCTCGCGGGGTGCGCGAGGGTGAAGCCGCCACGAAGCCCGCGCCTCGAATTCAGCACGCCGGCGCGCGAGAGCATCATCAGCACCTTGGCCATGTAGCCGGCCGGGACCTTGCCCAGCCGCGCGATCTCGAGCGCCGTCATGGCGCCGCCCTGGCTGTTCGCGAGGCAGACGATGGCGCGAAGCGCGTATTCGCTGGTTTGCGAGATCATCATCTTCTCCAAATGGCGATTTAAAGACGTTGACATCCTAAATGTCTGCCGATTACCTTTTCGACATCGGGATTAGTTTCTCTCTTTGATTGATCGGAAACAACAAACTTGTTCCTTATCCTGAAAAGGAGGCAAGCCATGCAGCACCGCCGGCTCTGGATCGCGTTCGGCGCCGTGGTCGTGCTCTCGCTGGTGGTCCTTGGCTACTTCGGTCGCCAGATCTATCGTCAAGCCCCGCCGATACCTAGCCAGGTCGTCGACGCCTCCGGCCGGGTCCTCTTCACCGGCCAGGAGATCCGCGACGGCCAGAGCGTCTGGCAGTCGATCGGAGGCCAGGAGGTCGGCTCGATTTGGGGGCACGGCGCGTACGTCGCTCCGGACTGGTCGGCGGACTGGCT
>CAZZAH010000529.1:0-3257 GCA_964652115.1 uncultured bacterium
CGCTCGACCGCGACCATGATGTACGGCCACATCGAAGAGGACGAGGATCTGCTCGCGCACTTCGAAGCGATCCGCGCGCTGCAGGATTCGACCGGCGGCTTCACCGCCTTCGTGCCCTGGTCGTACAAACGCGGCAATACGCCGATGCAGGCCAAGATCGATGCCCTCGGCCGGAAGCCCGCCGGCGCCGCGCGCTATTGCCGCATCCTCGCCGCGAGCCGCCTCTACCTCGACAACTTCGACCACATCCAAGCGTCGTGGTTCAGCGAGGGAAAGAAGACCGGCCAGATCGCGCTCCACTTCGGCGCCGACGATTTCGGCGGCACCATCTTCGAGGAGAACGTCCACCTCGCCACCGGCCATGACGTCAAGACCACCATCGACGAGGTCAAGACGATCATCCGCGACGCGGGCTTCGTGCCGGTCCAGCGAACCACCCTCTACGAGCGGCTCTCCTAGCCCACTCGATCAGCCCTGCGTTGCCAAAGTCCACAGAAAGCCCTTGACCGGCACACCTCCGCAGCCGAATATGAATTAAGGATCTTGTACTCCTTAATTGAACTCGGAGGGTGCAAGGATGTCAGTCACCATCGTTCCCGAACCGCCGCTCGCGCAGATCGAGGCGGATCGCCGGAAGTCGCTCGTCTTGAAGGGGCCGGCCTACCGAAGCCGGAAGCGCCGGATCGAAAACCTGAGGCTCGGCGTGCAGCTCTTCTCGCTCGCCGTGATCCTCGGGATCGGATTCCAGTTCGTGCGCTGGGTGAACGCCGCGCAGGCCGGACATGTCGCGGGGCCGCGGCCGTCCGGCGTCGAAGGATTCCTCCCCATCTCGGCCTTGATCAGCCTTCGCCATTGGATCGACACCGGCGTCGCGAGCCGCGTTCATCCGGCGGGGCTGGTGATCCTTCTCCTCATCCTCGCGAGCGGGCTCCTGCTCAAGAAGGCCTTCTGCTCGTGGCTCTGCCCGGTGGGGATGCTCTCGGAATCGCTCGCAACCTTGAACAGCTCGTTCGTGGTGCCGATGACGCGGCGCATCGGCCGATGGTTGCGCGCGGCGACCGGCCGGCCCGAACCGCTGCGAGGGCCTAAGCGCGATCGCCTCGCTCTGCCGCGTTGGCTCGACTGGCCGCTTCGCTCGATCAAGTATCTGCTTCTCGCCTTCTTCGTCTACGCCGTCTTCTTCAAGATGACGCCGCTCGACGTCTCGACCTTCCTCAACTCGCCGTATAACAAGGTCGCCGACGTCAAGATGATGCTCTTCTTCGCCCGCATCTCGACCTTTGCGCTCAAGGCGATGCTGGTGCTGATCGGTCTTTCGATCGTGGTGCCTTACTTCTGGTGCCGCTACCTCTGTCCCTACGGCGGGCTGCTCGGCTTCCTCTCGCTGCTCTCGCCGATCAAGGTGACGCGCACCGCGCCCAACTGCATCGACTGCGGCCTCTGCGCGCGCGCCTGTCCCTCGGGCCTCAAGGTCGACAAGGTGAAGCGCGTTCACTCCGACGAGTGCTTCGGTTGCCTCTCGTGCGTGGCGGCGTGCCCGGTGCCCTCGGCGCTCCAGCTCGAGACGCCCTCGTACTGGCGTCGCGCCGTGCGGCCGACCGCCTTTGCCGCGCTCGTGCTGGTGCTCTTCTTCGGCGGCATCCAGACCGCCAAGCTGGCCGGCTTCTGGAAGACCGAGATCACGGACCAGGAGTACGTCCGTCGCGTGCAGGAGATCGAGAGCCCGAAGTACTTCCACGCGCGCGGCCAGGTGCCCAACTACGGGCCGCAGGATTAGCTGTCCGTCCGAGCCAAGGATGAAGCGGCCGAGACCCGGAGGCGGGCTCGGTCGCTTCTCCTTTTCCTGCGCGCCTCGGCTAGAATGCCTCGTCCCGACGGTCCCACATCGAAAGGAAGAGGCATGAAGACGCTGCGCTCCCACGTCCTCGGTCAATGGCACCAAGCGAAGAGCGGCTTCGTCGCGCTCCATGATCCCTGCAGCGAGGACGAGATCGCCCGCGCCTCGACCGACGGCATCGACTTCGGCGCGGCGCTTCAGTTCGCACGCGAGCGCGGCGGCCCGGCGCTTCGGGCGCTCAGCTTCGCGCAACGCGGAGAGCTACTCGGCGCGATGTCGAAGGCGCTCTACGCCGAGCGCGACGCCCTGATCGAGCTCTCGCTCAAGACGACCGGCACGACGCGGAAGGACGCCAAGTTCGATCTCGACGGCGCGACCGCGACCCTCGCCCACTACGCGGCGATTGGGAAGGAGCTCGGCGATCGTCGCGTGCTCGCCGACGGCGACGGCATTGCGCTCGGACGCTCGGAGCGCTTCTACGGAAGGCACGCGCGCTTCCCGCTGCTCGGCGCCGCGGTCCACATCAACGCGTTCAACTTTCCGGCGTGGGGCTTCGCGGAGAAGGCGGCCTGCTCGATCCTGGCCGGAATGCCCGCGCTGACCAAGCCCGCGGTCTCGACCGCCGCCGTGACCGAGCGCTGCTTCGAGATCCTGGTCGAGGCGAAGGTGCTGCCTGAAGGCGCGCTCTCGCTCATCGCCGGGCCGAGCGGCGATCTCCTCTCGAAGCTCGGGCCGCAGGATGCCTTCGCCTTCACCGGCTCGGCCACCACCGCGCTCATGCTGCGTCGCGGCGAGAACCTCCTCGCGAACGGCACGCGCGTGAACATCGAGGCCGACAGCCTGAACGCCGCCGTGCTCGGGCCCGATGTCGAAGCGGGCTCAGAGTGCTGGAATCTCTTCCTCAAAGACGTCGAACGCGAGATCACGCAGAAGAGCGGACAGAAGTGCACCGCGGTGCGGCGCATCTTCGTGCCGCGCGCGATCGCGGATACGGTGGAAGCGGAGCTCGTCGATCGTCTCTCGCGCGTGGTCACCGGCAACCCGGCCGATGCATCGGTCACGATGGGGCCACTCACGAGCGCCAAGCAGCTCGAGGACGCGCTCGCCGGGATCACCAAGCTGCAGTCGAACGCGCGGCTCGTGCTCGGAAGCGGGCACCGCGTCGATGGCGTCGGCAATGCTCCGGGTCGCGGCTACTTCCTCGCGCCGAATCTTCTTCGCGCGGATGACGCGGCCGGCGCGCACGCGGTGCACGCGCACGAAGTCTTCGCGCCGGTGGCGACGATCCTGCCCTACGACGGCACCGCGGAGGAGGCGGCTGCCTTGGTCGCGCTCGGCGGCGGCACGTTGGTCACCTCGGTCTACAGCGACGATGAGGCGTGGGTGAATGAGCTCGTGCTCGCGGGCGCGGGCGCGTGGA
>CAZZAH010000530.1:0-3247 GCA_964652115.1 uncultured bacterium
GAGGTCGGGGCTCGAACACCGCAGGGCGTCGCGCTGGGCAACCTCGGACACCTCTGCCAAGGTCGCGGCCAGTTGGACCAAGCCCTCACTCGATTTCAGGAGGCGCTCACCATCCACCGCGAGGTCGGATACCGCCGTTACGAAGGTGTCACGCTCGGCGACCTGGGCAACCTCCATCGCGAACGCGGAGAGATGGACGAAGCACGGGGCTACCTCGAAGCCGCGCTCGCGATTCAACGCGAGGTGGGGAATCGCATGCTCGAAGGTGCGGTGCTCGGGGACTTAGGCCTTCTTCATTTCGAGTGCGGACGAACGCACGACGCGCGGACCTGCTACGAGGCGGCGCTCGCGATCGATCGGCAAACGCAGAACCAACTGCTCGAAGGGGTCGCCCTTCATCGCCTCGGCGCGCTCGACCTCGCGGAGGACCGGATCGCGGAGGCGCGCGCCGCGCTCTCGGAGAGTGAATCGAAGCTTCGGTCGTTCGGCGACCTCTTCGAGATCGCGAAGCTGCTCTGCACGCGCGCGGACCTGGAGCTGACGCTCGGCGATCGCGATGCGGCGACCTCCACGCTGGCGGAGGCGGAATCGCTGGCGACGAAGACGGAGTCGGGTCCGGGCTCCGAGCTCGGTCGCGCCGTTTCGAAGCTCCGCGCGAAGCTCGATCGAGGGAATTAGTCGCGGCACGGTGAGCCGACCCCTCGAATTTGACGCTCTCCTCACTGAGGCCGTGGCGAGCCGATGCTTGCGACCCGCGGAAGGAGACTCGCTTGTCCGCTCACTCTGCCGCCTCACGGCGGATCTCGGCCTTCACCGCTCTCGCGCTGCTCAGCGCTCTGGGCATCTCGCTCGCCGGCTCCGACCCGGCAGACGGAGCGGGCGCTTGGTGGTTCGAGAGCGCCACCGGCTTTCAGGCTCCCGATCGCGGACAGAACCTCCGCACGAGCTTTGAGAGTCGGGGCATCGAGGTCACGCCGAGGACCTCGACAACCTCGACGACCCTTGTCGCGCCGACCTGGCGATTCTCTTGGAACACGCGCGGCATCGGTCGATCCGGCCTGATGCGGCCGGTGACTGCCGTGCCGCCTCGAGTGGAAGGGACTCGCGTCGTCTACTCACACGATGGATGGTGCGAGTGGTACGAGAACGCGGCGAAGGGATTGGAGCAGGGGTTCACGATCGATCGGCGACCGGACGGAATGGGCCGGCTCGAGATCGCGGGCGAGCTGCTCGATGGCCTCGAAGCTCGGTCTGCGCTCGATGGAGGGATCGATTTCTTCGACGCACACGGCGCGCGGGTCCTGGACTACGGCGAGCTCCACGCGTGGGACGCGCGAAAGACCTCGCTGTCCGAGCAGCTCCGGGTATCGGCTTGCGAGCTGTCGATCCTGATCGACGATCGAAACGCCGACCACCCGATCACCATCGACCCGCTCCTGACCTCGCCCGCGTGGACGGCGGAAAGCGATAGGAATCAACATCGAGGAGGGAAGCTGAACAGTCGAGCGGCGCGGGTCAAGACTTGTCCGGCCCCATGAAGTGGGAGGTCTCCTCTGCTTCGGCGCCGGCAATCGTTCGGGGCAGAGCGCGCGACAGGATGAATAGGCCGATGAGCGCAGAGAGGACCGAGCCTGCATAAACACCGATCCGCACCGGCCCCTGGAGCGCCGGATCGTCGAACGCGAGAGCACCGATGAAGAGACTCATGGTGAAGCCGATCCCGGCGATGCACGACACGCCGAGCAGTTGCGGCGCGGTACCAGGCCTCTCCGCCTTCATGGCGCTCGCCGTGAGAAGGGTCATGGTGACAATGCCGAGCGGCTTGCCGAGCACCAGGCCGAGAGCCGATCCCAACGCGACCGGGTGGGCGGCGGCCTGCGCGCCGCCGGCCAGAGAGAGGCCCGCGTTGGCGAAGGCGAAGACCGGCATGATCAGATACAGCACCCAGGGCCTGAGGTCGCTTTCCGCCCGGTGGAGCGGCGAGCCTCCCGCCTTGTCCTTCAACGGCACACAGGCCGCGATCAGCACGCCGGCGATCGTCGGATTGATCCCGGAGTTCTGCACGAACACCCACAGCACGATCCCGACCAGCACGTAGAGGCCGACCCGCGCGAGCCTGAGCCGGTTCATGGCCAGCAGCACGGCCATCACTGCGCCCGCCCAGGCCAGTTGATCCAGGTGCATCGCGTCGGTGTAGGCGAAGGCCACGATCAGGATCGCGCCGAGATCGTCGACGACCGCGACCGCCAACAGGAACGCCTTGAGCGCGGCCGGCACCCGGCTCCCCAGAAGCGACAGCACACCGAGCGCGAACGCGATATCCGTCGCCGAGGGGATGGCCCAGCCGTGGGAGAACCCGGGAGGGCCAGCAATCGCGAGGTAGATGATGGCCGGCAGCGCCATCCCACCCGCCGCACCGGCCACCGGCAGGATGGCGGCCTTGGGATTCGACAGCTGGCCCTCCAAGAGCTCGCGCTTGAGCTCCAGCCCCACGAAGAAGAAGAACACTGCCATCAGCGCGTTCTTGATCCAGCCCGACAGCGGCATCTCGATCCCACCGCCGACGGGGCCGACCGACACAATGGTCTTGAGCAGGTCGTGGTGAAGCGGACCCAACGGCGAGTTGACCACCACCATCGCGGCTACGGCGGTCAGCACAAGAACGGCGCCGGGCAGAGCGGCAGCCGGCAGGAAGCCAAGCACCTTCGAATCGGGACTGGTTGAGGCGGCCATACGCGAGTGTCCTTACGCGATCGAGATCAGATAGGCGGTGTAGGCGACATAGGCCGCCACAAGAGCGCCGCCCTCCCAGCGCTTGAGCTTCATGCCCGTGCGGGCGAAGACGACCAGCAAGGCGGTCGCCGCCAGCATGACCCAGATGTCGAACCGCGCGATCTGGGCGGGTACGTCCAGCGGATGGAACAGGCCGGTCAGGCCAAGGATGAACAGAACATTGAAGATGTTCGAACCCAAGATGTTGCCATAGGCGACATCGGAGCGCTTGCGGATCGCCGCCATCACACTCGTGATCATCTCCGGCATCGAGGTGCCGACCGCCACAATCGTCAGGCCGATGATCGTGTCGGAAACGCCGAGGTCCTTCGCGACCGCGATCGAGCCGTGCACGAGGAATCGGGCTCCGAGGATGGTGACCGCGATGCCGCCCAACGCCATGACAAGCGCCAGCGGGATGTTCCTCGGAGACTTGGGCGCGTCCTCGGCCCGATGCTCGGCGACCAGCGCCGCC
>CAZZAH010000531.1:0-3245 GCA_964652115.1 uncultured bacterium
TCGGCGATGACGATCGAGGAGATCGAGCGCTCGGTCGAGGAGTTCGCGCAGGCGGCTCGGCGCGTGCGCGAGGCGGGATGCGACGGGCTCGAGATCACTGCGTCGAAGGGCTACCTCATCCATCAGTTCCTGAACCCGGCGATCAACCGCCGCACCGATCGCTACGGTGGGTCGGTCGAGAAGCGCTTCCAGTTCCTGCGAGAGATCGTGCTCGCGGTGCGGAAGGCGGTGGGGCCTGATTTCCTCCTCGGGATTCGGCTGTCGGCGCGCGACTACAACTACACGCCGCTCGATGTGCGCTGGCCGCCGGTCTTCCCGCTCAAGCATTGGTGGTTCGGGAACGATCTGCCGGTCACGCTCGGCTACGCGCGCGAGCTCAAGGCGCTCGGGGTCGACTTCCTCCACATGTCGAACGGCTTCGGCTTCCCCAATCCGAAGGAGAATCCGGGCGACGGCTATCCGGTGCGCGAGATCGGGATGTTCTTCAACTCGATCCGGCATCTCTCCCGGAAGGCGGCGATCCGGGCGATGCTGGTCAACGGCATCCCTCACTGGATCCTGCGCCCGATCGTCGGGATCGGTTGGAAGTACGAGCAGGGCGCGAACCTCGATGACGCGGCGACCTTCCGCCGCGAGGTTGGACTGCCGGTGATCGCCAACGGCGGCTTTCAGCAGCGTTCCTTCATCGAGCGGGCGCTCTCGTCGGACAGCTGTGACCTGGTGTCGATGGCGCGGCCGCTACTCGCCAACGTCGACCTCCTCGATCAATTCCGCGCCGGGCGAGACATGCCCGAGAGGCCGTGCACCTTCTGCAACCGCTGCACCGCGCGAACCACGATCGGTCCGCTCGGCTGCTACGAGCCCAAGCGCTTCGCCTCCGAGGAGGAGATGGAGCGCCAGATCCTCGCCTGGTCCGCGCCGGCCGACTGAGAAGCGCTGAAAGAAGCTCCCGCTCCAGGTCGATACCGGAGGGGGCCACGCTGGGCGGCCCACTCACGGAGGAGCCACATGTCCATTCCGATGAACGGCCAACTCCAGTTCGGCGAGATCCTCGTCGAGCATGGCTACCTGACCCGACCGCAGCTCGACCAGGCGCTGGCGGAGCAGCTCAGGCGGCCGGGGGTCGCCCTCGGGCAGGTCTGCCTCGACCTCGGGTTTCTCTCGCGGGATCGGCTGCAGGTGCTCCTCCATCGCTACGGTAAGCGGCTGCCGCTGGGCGAGATGCTGGTGACCGCCGGCGTGATCACGGTCGAGCAGCTGGAGCGAGCGTTGGCCATCCAACAGGAAGGCGGCGGTCGGCTGGGCGAGATCCTGATCCGCGAGCGGATGGTCAACGAGCGGACCTTCTTCGCGGTTCTGACCCGGCAATACAACCTGCCGTTCGTGCCGGTGGGAAACGTCGAGCCGGCGCCCGAACTTCGCGAGGTGGTCAGCGCGTCGTATGCCGCCCAGCATGGATTCGTGCCGCTCGCCCTCGCCGGCGGGCAGCTCACCCTCGCTCTCTCCGATCCGACCAAGCAGCAGGCTCTGAACGAGCTCAATATCCTGACCGGATTCCGCATTCGGCCCGTGCTGTCGGCGCCGTCCGAGGTGGAGACGGCGTTCATGCGGCTCTACGGCGTGAGCTCCAACACCGCGATCCTCGACCGACCCGACTCGCGCGCACGGCAAGAGTCGATGCGTCCCAGCCGCGAGCTCGGGGAACGAGATCTCGAGCCGACGCCGGCGCAATCGAAGACGCCGGCTCGCGCCCTGCGTGCTGCGGAACGCGGATTCCTGAACGATCCCGATGCCGTTCGTCGCGAGCTCTCCCCCTGGAACGGACCGCCGACCGGCGAAGGCTTCGATCCTTCGCTGCTCCCGGGCACGCGCATGCTGGGCGAAGAGCAGGAGCCGCCCGCTCAGAGCTGGAACGACGGCCAGAACGTCGAGGTGATCGAGGAAGACCCGGCCGTGATGCCGCGCTCGCGCTACACGGTGGGCGAGGACAGTCCGCAGGTGCAGGGGATCGTGCAGGCGCTGATTCGTCGCGCCCTCTCTCTCCGCGCGAGCGACATCCATCTCGAGCCGACGGTGCAGGGGCCGCGTCTTCGTCTCCGCGTCGACGGCATGCTGCAGCACCACTCGCTCGGCGATATGCAGGATGGCTTCCGCAACATGTATCGATCGGTCATCTCGCGGATCAAGATCCTCTGCCAGCTCGATATCACCGAGCGTCGGCGACCGCAGGACGGCTCCTTCCGCATGATGATGAAGAGCAAGGAGACGCTCTCGGCGGTCGACTTCCGCGTCTCGACCTTGCCCACGCGCTTCGGCGAAGGGATGGTCATCCGCGTGCTCGAGCAGCAGCGCGCGCCGCGCTCGCTCGAGAGCCTGGGCCTGTCGCTCGAGGTGCTCGAGCAGTTTCACGGGCTGATTCAGCGGCCGACCGGCATCATCCTCATCACCGGCCCAACCGGATCGGGCAAGAGCTCGACGTTGTACGCCGCGCTTCGCACGATCTACCAGCCCGGCATCAAGATCCTGACCGCCGAGGACCCGATCGAGTACACACACCCGGGCATCATCCAGACCGAGGTGAACGCGTCGATCGACAACACCTTCGCGCGCTACCTGCGGAGCTTCCTGCGCCAGGACCCCGACGTGATCATGGTGGGCGAGATCCGCGACTCGGAGACGGCGGAGATGGCGCTGCGTGCGGCGCAGACCGGCCACCTGCTCCTCTCGACCTTACACACCAACGATGCGACCTCGGCGGTGCAGCGCTTGATCGACCTCGAGATGGAGCCCAACAGCGTCGCCTCGACCGTGGTCGGCGTGATGGCCCAGCGACTCGTGCGGAAGATCTGCGAGAGCTGCGTCGAGAGCTATCTCCCCGAGCGCTACATGCTCGAGGAGTGGTTCACCAGCGTGCCCGAGTCGATCGAGTTCCGGCGCGGGCGTGGCTGTGAAGCGTGTCACGGCAGCGGCTTCTCCGGCCGCGTGGCGGTGGCGGAGCTCTGGACCCCGAGCGCGCACGAGGTGCTCCTGATCAACAAGCAGGCGGCGGGCGACGCGCTCCGCACCGAGGCGCTCACGCACATGCGCGGCATCGGCGAGGACGCGCTCCGGAAGGCGCTCGGCGGCGTCACCACGCTCGAGGAGGTCTTCCGGATCGTGCCCTACTCCGACGTGCGTTATACACGCGAGGCGCGCTCGGCCGCGGTGCTCCACGAGACGCTGGCGGAGCGGGCGGCGTAGGTGCG
>CAZZAH010000532.1:0-3237 GCA_964652115.1 uncultured bacterium
GCATCCATGACGCGGCCTACTCCGGCGGCATCGACTTCTTCCACTCGCTCTCGGGACGCCGTGGCTATGTCGCGCTCAATCTGGTGGGAAGCTCCGTCAACGGCAGCCGTGAGGCGATCCTGGCGACGCAGACCGCGCCTGCCCGCTACTACCAGCGGCCCGACAACAAGGGACAGTCGGTCGACAGCACGCGCACCTCGCTCGCCGGGCAAGGCGGATCGGTCCGCCTCGGACGCGCCACCGGCGACGTCCGCTTCGAGGGGGGCGTCGCGTGGAGATCGCCCGGCCTCGAGCTCAACGACATCGGCTACATGCGGAACGCGGACGAGATCAACCAATTCGCCTGGACCGGCTACGCCTTCCGAAATCCCTTCTCCTTCTTCCGGCGGATGGTTCTGAACCTGAACCAGTGGCTCGACTTCGAATACGGCGGCGAGAACCTGTACAAGGCGGTCAACTTCAACACCAGCGCCTCGTTCATGAACAATTGGAGCTACAACGGTTCGATCACGCGCGAGGCCGAGCGCATCTCGAACTACGAGCTCCGCGGCGGGCCGTCGATGCGCATGCCCGGCGATGTGAACGGCGACTTCGGCGTCGACTCCGATGGGCGGAAGCCGATTTCCTACGGCGCGAGCGTCTCCGGATCCTGGCGAGACGACGACGCCGGGAGCTCCTCCGGCTTTGGCGCAAGCATCACCTGGAGGCCGACCAACGCTCTGCGCATTCAGGCCGGACCCTCTTACGAGCGCTTCGAGCCCGACATGCAGTATATCGGACGTGTTTCTTCATCCGGCGCGACGCGCTACCTCTACGGCAGCATGGACCAGAAGACGTTCGACCTGTCGTTCCGCATCGACTACAGCGCGACGCCGGAGTTGACGCTTCAGTATTACGGCGCGCCCTTCGTTTCCGCGGGCGAGTTCTCCGACTTTCGTCGCGTGACCGATCCGCGAGCCAAGCACTACGAGGATCGCTTCGATCGCTTCGGCGATCGCGCGGCGCTCGAGCCGGGCGGCGCCTACGCGGTGGACGAGGACGGCAACGGCTCCACCGACTACAGCTTCCACGATCCGAGCTTCAACGTGCGCGACTTCAACTCGAACCTGGTGCTGCGCTGGCAGTACTCGCCCGGTTCGAGCCTCTTCCTCGTCTGGTCCCAGAGTCGATCGAGCTACATTCCGAACGGGCAATTCGAGCTCGACCAGGACCTCGACGATCTCTTCGGTGAGGCGCCGCACGACGTCTTCCTGATCAAGGTAAACCGATGGTTCGATCTGTAATCGAGTCAGCCTCTCAGCGCGGTCGCGTCATTTAGAGATTCACTCGCGAGACGAAGTTCACGCCCCACGCCACAACAACCGACCTATGATGCAGCGGTCCTCCCCGGCGGGATTTACCGCGGAAGGGGCGCCGCATGCGCGGCAGCTTCGTGCCCTTCCGTTTGGAGGTCGGTCTTATGAAGCCCACTGATGCCCTCGACTATCACTCGCAAGGACGTAAGGGCAAGGTCGAGGTCGTGCCCACCAAGCCATGTTTGACCCAACGTGATCTCTCGCTCGCTTACACGCCCGGCGTGGCCGAGCCTTGTCTCGCGATCGAACGCGAGCCTGACCTGGCCTACGAGTACACCGCGAAAGGGAACCTCGTCGCCGTCATCTCCAATGGAACAGCCGTGCTCGGGCTCGGCAACATCGGGCCCGCGGCCGGCAAGCCGGTGATGGAGGGAAAGGGAGTTCTCTTCAAGCGCTTTGCCGACATCGACGTCTTTGACCTCGAGGTGGCGACCAACGACCCGGACGAGCTGATCCGCCTGGTGCAGATGCTCGAGCCGACCTTCGGAGGCATCAACCTCGAGGACATCAAGGCGCCCGAGTGCTTCTACATCGAGAAGAAGCTTCGGGAGACGATGAACATCCCGGTCTTTCACGATGATCAGCACGGCACCGCCATCATCTCGGCCGCCGGATTGATCAACGCGCTCGAGCTCGCCGGCAAGAAGATCGGCGAGGTAAGGATGGTCGTGTCCGGTGCGGGCGCGGCCGCGATCGCGTGCTGCCGGCACTACTTCCGTCTCGGCCTCAAGCCCGAGAACGTGCTGATGGTCGACACCAAGGGGGTGCTCTACCGCGGCCGGACCGACGGAATGAACTCGGCCAAGGCGGAGTTCGCGCAGGACACGCCCTGCCGCACTCTGGCCGATGCGATCAAAGGCGCGGACGTTTTCATCGGACTCTCGGTCGCCGGCATGCTCACGACCGCGATGCTCAAGACGATGAACCACGATCCGATCATCTTCGCCATGGCAAACCCTGACCCCGAGATCGGCTACGAGGAGGCGCGCGCGACCCGTGACGACGCGATCGTCGCCACCGGCCGCTCCGACTTCCCGAATCAGGTGAACAACGTCCTGGGCTTCCCCTTCATCTTCCGTGGCGCGCTCGACTCGCGCGCGACCACGATCAACGAGCAGATGATGCTGGCGGCGACCAAGGCGCTGGCCGAGCTCGCGCGGCAAGAGGTGCCCGACACGGTTTCGAAGGCCTACGACGATCAGTACTTCCACTTCGGTCGCGAGTATCTGATCCCGAAGCCGTTCGATCCGCGCGTGCTGACCTGGGTCGCTCCGGCGGTGGCGAAGGCGGCGATGGAGACCGGGGTCGCGCGCAAGCAGCTCGATCTCGCGGCCTATCGTGAGCACCTCGAGGATTCGCTCGGCCGCACGCGGACCGTGATGAAGGCGGTCATCCAACGCGCGCGCAGCAATCCGAAGCGCGTGGTCTATCCCGAGGGGGAGAATTCGCGCGTGATCCGCGCGAGCGCGATGGTGACCGAGGAGCATGTGGCCAAGGCGGTGCTCTTAGGCCGGGCCTCCGTGATCAAGGCCGAGTTCCAGCGCCTCGACCTCGAGCTGGGGGACACGCAGATCATCGATCCGGAGACCGATCCGAATCTCGATGGCTACGTCGCGGAGTACTACCGGCTGCGGCAGCGACACGGCGAGACGCTGGAAGGGGCGCGGATCGCGCTTCGAAGTCCCAACCTCTTCGGCGCGATGATGGTCCGAATGGGTCACGCCGACGGCATGATCTCCGGCCTCTCCCATCGCGTGCGCGAGACGCTCGTGCCCGCGATCCGGGTCGTCGGGACCAAGCCGGGCGTCGAGCGCGTGTCGGCGGTTCACGTGCTGGTGGCGAAGAACCAGATGTACTTCTTCGCCGACACGATGGTGAACAT
>CAZZAH010000533.1:0-3237 GCA_964652115.1 uncultured bacterium
GGTGGACCTATGCCGGGTGCCGCATGCTGTCGTTCACGCCGTACTACATCATCGTGGGCGAGTTCGGCATCGCGATCGCGCTGGCGCTCCTGGCCGCGCGGCTTCGGCGCGCGAGCACGATGAGCGCGATCCTCCTCGGTGTGCTCGGCGGCGCCGCAATCTTCGTCTGCTACGCCATCGCATACGCCATCACCGATCAGATGGTCCGCGCGCGGTAGGCACGACCGGGCGGTCCAGGCGGCTCGAACCGCGAGCGCTCTGACGAGATTTTCCGGAGAACCTTGTTAGATCAAACGGCTCTCCGTCGTTCATGGGAACGCGATCGGAGGACAAACTCGTCCTCCGTTCGATCACGAACGAGCAGCACGAGGGCGACTTCGCCCGGGAGGTCACGTCGCATGGGCACTCTTCATTTCGCGCGTCGGTTGTTGTGGGCGATCGGGCTGCTTCCGGTCGCGTTCACATCTTGCCTCGCTGGCCCGCATCAAGGAGGGACACTGTTCCTGCACGCGAATCCGTCTCTGGTCTACAGCGCGGGCGGGGATTACTGCGGAGATGAAAACCTGTCCTCATGCGGCGGTGCGATCACGAATGTGAGCGGGAATCAGCCCACCGTCTTCTTCCTCCTGGCGGCCTTTCCGTCAGGTTCGACACCACGCTTGAGAGGCGTCACCTTCGGTTTGAGCTATGACAGCTCCGAGGTGCAGCTGCTCGCATCGGGGAACTGTGGGACCTTCGACGATCCCATGCCGAATTGGCCGGCGCCCTGCACCGGAACCGCTGTCACCTGGAGCGCTCCGCCGACCAGCTTACTGGTGCCGGTCTACTGGTTCGTCGGCCAGGCATACTCGGCGACCGATCCGACCGTGATCTGCGTCGGGCCGCACCCGGTTTACGAGGGAACCTTCGCCGACGATTCGGTGCCTTCGGAACTCGACGCCGTGGCCTGCTACGGTTGCCTTGGCTTTAACACGACCGGTCTGAGCGCGTGCCCGCCGTGTGGGCCGGTCACGACGGGAGCGTGCTGTCTCTCCGACTGCTGCATGGCCCAGGCCCAGGTCACGTGCGTTCTGGTCGGCGGCGCCTACATGGGCGACGGGTCGGTCTGCGATCCGAGTCCTTGCATGCCGGTCGCGGTCAGACCCTCGACTTGGGGCCACATCAAGGCGCGGTTCCGCTAGGCGCGCGCCCGTCCGCGTCACTCGCGCAGGCGAACGATGCGTCCGCCACGCCGGTCGGATCCCGACGAGATCTCATAGAAGGCCACGGCGGTGGGAAGGGTGCGCAGGTCGAGCGAAATGCTGTGCTCGCCCGCGTCCCAGCCTGCGCTCGATGCCGCTCGGCTCAACCCCGGTATCTCCACCTGCCGGCCGGTCGCGTCGAAGAACCGAACGCGTACTTCGCCGGCTCGCGCGAGGGCGAAGCGGAGCGTCGTCCGGTCGGTCGCCGGGTTGGGCTCCGCGCGAGCCCAGAGGATGCTTCGCGCTCCAACCGCATCTGCCATCGCGTCCGGTGTCGCCGTTGTCGAAGGAAGCTCGCTCACGGGCCGCGCCCAGATGCCATGCCCCCGCGATCCCGCGTAGAGCATGCCGTCGTGCTCCGCGAGAGCGTAAACCTCGCCGCCATGGAAGCCCTCCGTGAACGGAAGCCAGCTCTGCCCGAAGTCGGTCGAGGAATAGAGGCCGTCGAGAGCGCTTGCCGCGATGAGCACGTCGTTGTGAACGAGGAGCTCGTTGATGAAGTCACCGGCGAGGCCGTTCGGCACCCACTGCGAGCCGGTCCAGCGATAGACCCCCTCGCCCTGAGTCGCCACGAAGAGCTGCCCGCCCGCGATCGCGAAGCTGTTCGCGATGCGCTCGAAGAAGGTGTCGAGGCCGTTGCTCGCATCGGACCAGCTCGCGCCGATGTTGGTCGAACGCAGGATGCCGTCGCCGTTCGTGCCGAGGAAGAGGTCCGAACCAAAACGCACGAGGCAGGTGCCGTTGTCCGCGCCCGCGATGGTGGTCCAGCTCGCGCCCTCATTGGTCGAGCGATAGAACGCTTCGAACGCGGCCGCCAGGAGAACGCCATCGCTCTCGTAGAGCGCGTTCAGCAGCGTGTTCGAGGAGATTCCGCTGCCTCGCAGAACCCAGCTGGCGCCCTGGTCGGTCGAACGAAAGACGCCGCGCGGGCTGGTGTAGACGCCGGCATAGAGCGCGTCGTTGGTCGAGAGCATCGCGCGCACCGCCGTGTTCGTTTGCAGTCCATTGTTGCGCTGCGTCCAGCTCTCGCCCGCGTCGGTTGTTTGCCAGATGCCGCGCCCGCCGCCGGCGTTCGTCTGCAGTCCGAGGAAGAGTCCGCTCCCGCTGGCGGCCATCGCCTCGACGCCGCGGATCGCCGCCGCGCCGTGGTCGCGCTCGATCCAGGAAGTGCCCCCGTTGGTCGTGCGGAAGAGGCCGTCGGAAAGTCCCGCATGAATGCCGCTCGCGTTGATCAGCAGCGCCATGATCGGTGCGGGCTGCGGCAAGGACGCCGAGATTGAAGCCCACGTGACGCCACCGTCGGTCGATCGATAGAGCCCACCCGCCGGCGGCCCCGCGTGCAGAGCAACGTAGAGCGCACCCCCCGCGTCGCCGGTCAGCTCATGCAGCTCCGCCACCGCCGGCGTGGGAAGATTGGTCGAGACCCTGCTCCAGCTGATGCCGTCGTCAAGCGATCGATAGACGCCGAGCACGGCAGGCGTGAACTGCACGGTCGCGCTCGCGAACCACGAGCCGCCGACGCGCGCGATGCCGTTCACCTCGGCGTTGGTCGGGATGCCGACTGACTGCGTCCACGATGCGCCCGAGTTGGACGAGCGAAGGATGCCGTTGGTCGCTCCGCCGAAGAGCACCGTCGTGCCTGCCGCGCCGAGGGATCGGCAGGACGCCACGGGCGCGCTCGAGAGCGGCGACCAGCTCTGCCCCGAATTCGTTGAGCGATAGACCGACTTCGTGCTCGAGCTCGCGAACCCGGCAAAGCCGGTCGACCCGACCGAGGCCATCGCGAGGAGCTCGCCCGCGCCCGAGAACTGCGAGTCGAGCGATTGCCACGACTGCCCGAGGTCGGTCGAGCGATAGACCGGATCGATGTAGAGCCCGAGATAGATCGCACCGAAGTGGACCCCCTCGAACTGCACCCCGTTGTTCGGCAGGCTCGCGTTGGCCCAGCTCGCGCCGCCATCGGTCGAGCGATAGACGTCGCCCGAGTCCGACTCGT
>CAZZAH010000534.1:0-3217 GCA_964652115.1 uncultured bacterium
GATGTTTGGGTCCCGACGGATCAGTCGGCCAAGCCGGGCCGCTCCTGGCAACTCGTCGGAGGTACCGAGTGGGAGCCGTCGCTCAAGCACTCCTTCTCGGTCGAGGGCTACTACACCTGGCTCAGGAACCTCGTCCAGATCGACAACACCACCGCGGCGGATGCGCAAGGTCGAACGACCGAGGATCTCTTCATCACCGGGGGACGCGGTTTTGCCACCGGGGTCGAGCTCTTCGCGCAGCAACGCACCGGCCCGGTCACGGGATGGGTCGGCTACACGCTCGGTTGGACTCGCCGGCGGTGGACCGAGGTCAACCAAGGACGAACCTTCCCGCCCAAGTACGACCGGCGGCATGACCTCAAGGTGGTGGCCGACTACAAGCGGGGCAAGTGGGGCTACGGGGTCAACTTCGTTCTCGGGAGCGGGCAGGCTTTCACACCGGCCGGAGCGCGCTACCTGATCACCAATCCGGCCTCGGGAGAACCGCCAGACGACGGAATCATCCTTCCGGCGGACAAGAACAGCGCCCGACTCCTGCCCTTCCATCGCATGGACGTGAGCGTGACGCGCGAGGGCCACCTCTTCGGCGCGAAGGCGGAGTGGTTCCTCCAGATCTTCAATCTGTATAACCGGAAGAACGAGTGGTTCATCCAGTACGACACCCAGGACCCGGAGACGAAGCCCGAGGTCACGCACCAGCTGCCGATCATTCCGACCGTGGGGGTGAACTTTGAGTTCTAAACCCGCGAGGCAGGCTCGGGCGTTCGGTGTCATCGGTGCGCTGCTGGTGTCGTTGTGGGGTTGCTCGACCGAGCGCTCCGCCGGTGACCTGATCTCGCCCGACGACGTCGGCGTGATCGTGGTCGACGCGACCCTGATCGTCGGGAATCTCTTGCCGCCGGTCATCGTGCGGCGGACCGTGACGCCGGAAACTCCCTACAACGACGAGAGCGCTCGCGTGCATGGAGCGATCGTCACGCTCTCGGCCGAGGCCACCGCCTCAGACAGTGCCTTCTCCATCCAGTACCCAGAGCAAGACCCCGGTGAGTACTGGGGTGGGCCGCGCCCAGTGGTGAGTCCTGATCGTGACTACCACCTTCGGGTCGAGGTGCCGGACGGGCGTGTAGTCACGGCGAGCACGCACACGCCCCAGTCGCTTCAGATCGATGGCTGGCTCCTCTTGGATGAGAGCTCGCTCGCGGTCCGCGACACGCTCATTTCCTTCGACACAGGGCTGCCTCCCGACAGCATCTATCGAAGAAACACCCTGACCTATCAGGACGGTCTGCTCGAGGCGCGGTTCCAACGCGTGCGCTGCGCCGGATACCAGGTCGGCCTCAAGAGCTTGGACGAGGATTCGCCGCTCGTCATCGACGCCGACTTCCTGAGCGACGAGGACATCGCCAACCTGACGCGCGATCCCGTTTCGCCTCCATTCGAGGCGGCCAACGGTACCGTGCGTTTGCCTTGGTTCGCGATCTTCTTCGAAGGGCGCTATCGAGTGCGCATCTTCGCCGTGGATCGGAACTGGTACGACCTCATTCGGACCTTGCCCGCACTGGGAGGCGACAACAGCGGCTTCGGCGGCAATGCCGGCGATCGATTCGAGAAGCCGACCTTTCACGTCGAAGGCGGCATCGGCCTCTTCGGCTCCGCCTCGATGGGCGAGATCGGCTTCAACATCGAGCCGAGGCCGGAGGGCGCGCCCGCGCCCTAACCGATTGCTGGCTCACGTTCCGCGCCGCGGCCGGGCTCTCGGTCCACCCTAGCTCAGGCCATCACGCCGCGCGATGGGTCCGCCCCGCTCCACTATGGTCAACGTCAGGGTCGCGGCTGAAGTGGTCCGCGTCGACGCCCTGGGTGCGCTCCGAGCAGTAGCTCTGTCTCGTGCTGGCCGAGCACGGGGTCCGGTGGGATGCGTGGCAGCGTTAAGTCTGGGCTGGGCTTCCGTCAGCTGCCGTGTCAGCGGTAGTCGCTGAAATCGACCGGCCGAGGTCATGATCTTCCATTTGCGGATCACGCGTGAGGCGCATAAGCTGGACGCGTCTAAATCCCTGGCAGACTTGGAGCATGTATGAACGCCGCTTCGTTGTGCCCCCCCGGAGCCGTGACCGCTTGCGGAGTGCTGTCTGCGTCGTCGCTATGGCCATCGCGGCCTTGGTGTTCGCCGCCGCCGCCACCGCCGCGCAGGAGCAAGACGGACCGCTTCCGACCTGCCCCGGAATCGGCAACCCGTGCTTTATAGGTAAAGCGGACTGGTACGAGATTGGTGATAAGGTTCAGTTTATCGGCGACGCTAATTATACATCCCCCCTGTCCGGCACCTGTTCCGAGTGTTGGGACCTGTGGGACACTTGCCTGCTCGACACAGGCTTTCTTTTTCGCCAAGTCACGAACTTCAATGGATCGACCTGCACGTACACTCCCTCTGGGACCTGTGACATAGTCAAGACCGTCTGCTGCTACTTTTGGTCAGCTGGGGCGCCCTGTCAAACCTGCACCTCGTCGTGCTAGCCTTGTGACATGTGTATGTCCACCTGGGAGATAATGTCCTACTCCCCCGAGGGAGATACAGGGCACGGCTGCTACAAATTGTCATTCGTATCGAATTGCCCTCCGGGGGACTGCTTGCACGGCAAGCCTGGGTGCACAGATCGTTACTGGGACCAATAGAGTGCTGGAGACAATTCCATGAATCACCATCACTCCTCTCAAATGGAGGTCGAGTTCCTCCGAGTCGGTGTGCTGATCTGGTTGCTCTTCCGGCCCGGGATGGCGGGCGCCGTGACGGCGTTACCCGTCCCGCCCGGCGGATCCTCTGCCGCGCCCGGCCTCGTCGTCGGTGCTGGGGACTGCTCACCCTCGCCTCTGCAACAACATCACGATGACGGATTCGAAGGCGGCTATGCATGGGACAACCTCGGCGTCGAGGCCCCCTATGCCGGAGCCTTCGGCGAGGCGTTTTTCCTCGGCGCGGGAACGATCCGTTGCGGGGTCTTCTGGCACGCTCAGATCGGCGACTACACCGACGCATTGACCGATGTCTACATTTGGGACGGCGGTGTGACTCGCCCACCGGAGCTGGTCATCGCCGTCGTGTTCAATCTCCATTACCCGAGCCTTCCGGTTTGGCCGGACGTCGGGATTGCCGAGGTGCCCATGGATGCGGGCGTGAGCGACGAGTTCACCATCGGTTCGTGGGGTAACTGGCCCGGAG
>CAZZAH010000535.1:0-1448 GCA_964652115.1 uncultured bacterium
CGGTCCCGCGTCGGGCAAGCTGCAGCGGAGTGTGCTGCTCGTGGCGGTCGGATTCGGCGAGAGCGCGAGGCGTCGGTCGAGCTCGCCGTCTAATTCGACCGATGCGGCGCCCGGACACTCGCCCGCGAAGAGGCGGAGCGATCCGTTCCCGCCGAGCACTGCCAGGTAGCCGCCCCCCAAAGCGAGACCGGATACGGGGTCGGCCTCGTTGATCAGCAAGAGGTCCGCGATGTGCGTCGGCGCATCGGGCCAGGCGCCATCGTCGAGCACGGCGACCTTCGCGTGCGTACCCCAGATGTCCACCAGCTCGCCTCCCACGAAGACCATGCCGTACTCCGCGGCCACGGCGCGCGGCGCGATCTCGAGCCCCACCGACAGCGCCACACTCGGTAGATCGGGGTCGCTCAGGTCCACCACCTCCAGGGTCCCCGAGCTTTGCGCGCCGCAAACGACGTAAGCGTTGCCGCCCTGGATCGCCAGTGCGTTGGCGGCGCGGGGCAGCGACGTGAGGCCACGCGCGATCGGGCTGCCGGGGGTCGAGATATCGAAGGACTGCAGGTAGCCCGCTCCGCCCGCGATCGCAGGGCCGCCCACGACGAAGGCATGGTCGCCCAGCACCGCGACATCATGAGCAAGGTCGGCCGTTCCGATCGTCGCCACCAGCAAGGGAGCGGTGGGATTCGTCACGTCGACGACCGCGAGCCCGCCCTCCTCGCACGCGACCAGCGCATGCGCACCGCTCATCGCCACTCGATGGGCGACGCCTGGGGTGCTCACGGTGGACACGAGCGCCGGCGCGGTCGGACTCGAAAGATCGAACAGGGTGAGCCCGTTCGCTCCATCGGCGCCATACCCGAAGGAGCCCGACACCTCGACGTCGTTGAGGTATCCGGGCGTGTTGAACGAACCGACGATCAGGGGATGCTGCTCATCCGCCAAGCTCACGACCTGGAGGCCCCAATGTCCGTCGGCGACGAAGGCGTGCGCGCCGTTGATCGCTCCGCCGCCCGACTGCCCCGGTGTGTTGACCTGCCCATAGCTCGGAGGTAGGTGGGGATCGGTCACGTCAAAGACGGAGAGGACTCCGGTCGAATCGTTGCCTCCTTGGAGCACGTAGAGGTAGGGGTCTGATCGCGCGCGGCCGAAGGAGCCGGGATCCAGGCTGAACTGACCGTTCACGTGGAGGTCGAGCCCCACGAGCTGCACCAAGTAGAGCCGCGAATAATCCGCGGCGATGAGCACGCCGCCGCTCAATGCGAAGGCCGCGCCGTCGGACCCGAGTGTGTCGTTGTTCCAGACCGGATGCGCGGGATTGCTGATGTCGAAGAGGGACAATCCGGCCGCGGAGACGACAAGACGATTACCTTCGGTTCCTAGCCGCCAGGGTCGTCCGCTGGCGGACAGAGAAGCATCGTCGACCGTGAACACGGGGACGGGATGAAGTGGAT
>CAZZAH010000535.1:1458-3201 GCA_964652115.1 uncultured bacterium
GATCGAGGATCCCGATCACCTGCAGAACCGAGGTCGTCTTGAGGCCGAGGACATCTCCGATATAGAGATAGTTGCCCTTTCGCGCGATCCCGGTCGCCCCGCCCTGGAACTGCGTGTAGGTCGTGACCACGGTCGGCACGGCCGGATTGCTCACGTCGACCACCCTCAGCCCCGAACCGACCAGATAGACGAGCGAGCCCGCCGGCTCGACATCATCCCCGCCGACCGGCAGCGTCCCGAGCAGGGTCGGCGACGCGGGATGCGTGATGTCGATGATGTACATGTGGTGCTGCGCGACGGCGTAGAGGCGATTGCCCGCGATCTTGAGGCGTACCGGAGGTTCCCCAAGCGTCAGCCCGGCGACGAGCGTGGGCTCGGTCGGATCAGCGAGGCTGAACACGGCCACCTCTGAAGGCGCGAGCGCCGCATAGGCGTACATGCCCGAGATCGCGAGATCGGCGCCCGCATGGCCGGTGGTGATCTCGCCGACCACGCGGGTGAAGGTGGAGTAGCTGACGCAGCTCGCGCCCGCTCGTTCGCACGCACAGAAAACCAGAAGCGCGGACAAAATCGTCGCCGGCAAAATTCGCATGAGGGCCCTCCAGAGCAGAGGTGGAATGGGGGGTGCTCAAGGGTCCCACATGCCGGGGGCAGCGGCAAGGGCGCGCATCAAATCGCGCCCGCCGTTCAATCCTCGTCGAAGCTTGGCCGCCGCCCCGAGCGCTAGCGCAGACGGACGATCGACTGCGTGGCGTGGAAGCCGCCGCTCGTCTCCACCCGCGCGAAGTAGATGCCGCTCGGTACCGCTTTGCCTTCGTTATCGCGACCATCCCAGGTCACGCTCATCGGGCCGAGTGAAGCGCTACCCCTCGCGAGCTCACGCACGCGTCTTCCGGCCGCGTCGGTGATCGACACCGTGAACGCGCCCGCCGTGGGGAGGCTGAAGCGTAGCGCGGTCAGGCCGGCGGATGGGTTCGGCGTGGGCGGATCGAGCACCAGCCGCGCGACGAAAGGCGGCTCGGTCACGTCGGTCGCGCCCGCACACTCTCCGGCGTAGAGCCGCAACGAGCCGGTCTTGCAGACCGCGGCGAGGAAACCGTTCCCCGTCGCGAGGCCATAGAACGCGTCGATCGGATTCGCCGGGTGCATCGTCGCGATGAGCTTGGGGTCGAGCCGCGAACCGTGCAGATCGAAGACCGCGATCGACCCTGCCGGGTAGGTCGAGAGCTCGCCGCCGACGAAGGCCACGTCGTTCTCCACCGCGATCGCCATCGCGGCGAAAGGAACGGTCTGTTCGGAGACCACGACCGGGAAGTCGGGATTCGACAGCTCGATCACCTCGAGGTTGCCGTTCCCGCTCACGCCGCAAGCCACATAGCCGACGCCGAGCTGGATCGCGATCCCGTTGGCCGGGCGCGGAAGGGTCGCCGAGCCGTGCGCGATCGGAGCCGCCGGGTTCGACACATCGATCGATTGCACGAACCCGCTCACGCCGTTCGCGCCGACCACGAAGGCGCGATTCCCTTCGATCGCGACATCGAGCGCGCGGCCGAGGGTCGGCAAAGTCGTGATGAGCGCGGGTGCGGTGGGAGTCGAGATGTCGATCACGGCGAGGCCGGTCTCCGCGTCGGCCACGAAGGCGTAGTTGCCGCTCAGGGCGGCGCGAGTCGCGAAGGTCGGCGTGTCGGCGACACCGACCATGGCCGGCGCCGACGGGTTCGAAACGTTGAAGATCCGCAGCCC
>CAZZAH010000536.1:0-3189 GCA_964652115.1 uncultured bacterium
GATCTCGAGCCAAGGAACCTGCGTCGACAGCGGGGCGGCCACGTCGGAGAGCACCAAGAGCGCGCTCGCCGGCCAGATGCGCAGGAAGACCGCTTCGAGGTGATCGAGCACCGCTCCGCTCGCGAGGAGCAGCAGCGACGCAAGCACGGCATCGCCTAAGAGCGAATGGCGAAAGCCGCGCCGCGCGAGCCCGAACGCGCTCGGAAACTCCGTGGTCGCGAGCGCGATCGCGATCGCGCTCAGGAGAAAGGTCACGAGCACGCGCAGCCCCAGGCCGACGCTCGCGGTCACGAGGAACACGCTCCACGGAATGCTCGTGTCGTAGCGCGCGAGGATGGTCGGCCACGCGTTCAAGCTCGCCACGACCGCGATCAGCCCGAACGGAATCGACCAGCGCATCGCGCGACCCCATCGAGTGTCGCCCGAACGATGCCCGAGGATGAGGCGCCAGATCCCGAGGCCGAGCAACCCGCCGAGCACGAGCACGAAGAGGATCAGCCTTACCGCCCAGAGGAGGTCGCGCGTCTCCCGCTCGCGCACCCAATGCTCCGGCAGCTTGAGCCACGCGTCGAAGGAGCCGACCTCGTTCCCCTGCACGATCACCTTCACCCGATGACGCGCCTCGCCCGGATTGTCGGGGTCGTCGGCGCGCGATTCCCAGATGAAGGTGTGGTCGAGTCGCTTCGGCAGGTTCTCGACCGAGGACTCGGCCAGGTCGTAGCCCGAAGGATCGATGCCGTGGCGCTGAAGGAACGCGCGCGCGACCTCCTCCGCGTGCGGCGAATCGAGCGACGGCAACGACTCCGCTTCCGCCAAGCTCCGCGAGAGGCTCGCGAGCCCGCCCTCGCGCGGTTCGAGCTCCATCCGAATCTCGCGCGGCTCGAGCGGCTGGTAGAAGCGCACCTCCCAGCGGAAGAGCGCCGCGTAACGATGCCCGAGCTCGTTCAACCGATCGACGCCGCCATGCTGTACTACGTAGCGCGCGAGCTCGGCATCGATGACCTGCGTCCCTTGCACCAGCACCTGGAAGGAGTCGGGCTCCTCCCCCATCGCGCGCAGGTGGAAGCGCGCCTGTTCGAGGGCGCCGCCTCGGCTGAGGAGAAGGCTCGCCGAGTCGTCGACCCGCGCCGTCGGCACGAAGAGGAGCAGCAGCGACGCCAGCACGCAGAGGATCGAGACCATTCGCGCGCGCGACGGCCAACGCGAGGGGAGCGCGATCTCCGGCTCGGCCGCGGGCAGAGGCAATGGCAGAGCGGCCGGGCCCTCGTCGCTGTTGAGCATCCCGTCGGGCTCTTCGAAGTGGCCGCTCCTTAGATAGCTCACCGCCGCGTAGCCGACCGGCAGGAGCATCACGCAACCGGCCAGCGTGGCCGAGATGATGTAGTAGAGGTTCTTCGATCCGTAGAGCAGCACCGAGGTGTAGAGCGCGTCGACGGTGAAGTGCCAGATCAAGGTGGTGCCGATGTTCACCCGCACCATCAGCCAACCGATGAGGATGCCGGCGAGCGAGACCTCGAGCCCGCGGATGTAGAAGGGCTGGTTCGGATAGTTCGAGTGCGCGAAGCCCCAGATCAGGGCCGGCAGCACGATCGCCACCCCGGGCACACGCACGTACTTCGCGAGGAAGGGGATCGAGAACATGCGCGACATCGATTCTTCGGTCACCGAGGGCAGGAAGCCGAGCAGGAGCACGTAGATCCACGGAAACGCGGTGTTGAAGAGGTCGGTGTAGGGCACCTCCATCGGAGCCCAGGCGCCGAGCGATTGCGCGACGGTGTAGAAGAGCTCCTGGTAGGCGAAGAAGAAGCAGGTCAGCGTGAGCCCGAGCACGGCCGAGAGCAGGAAGCGGCGCGTGCGCAATCCGCGAAGCGAGAAGAAGCGCGTGAGCGAGAGCTTGTTCGGATAGGCCTCACGGTAGAGCGCTTCGCCCGCCCCGACGAGAACCAGGATGAGCAAGGCCGCCGCCACCCCTTGAAGCAGATGCCCGAGCAGGCGCGTGGTCATGAAGCCGGCGAAGGACTCGGTGGTGTCGTAGCCGAAGAGCTCCGACGGGAGCGAGTTGAGCGCGGCCAGGAACGTGAGCACGCCCCCGATCGCGGCATAGCGGCTCGCGGTCGACCATCGCACGTCGCCCAAACGCACGCGCATCAAGAGCACCACGATCGCGGCGGCAATGGTGAGGAAGAGGAAGGCCGAGGCGACGGTCGCGGCACTATCGTTCTTCGAGCGGAGCTTCTGGTAGTCGCGCCGCCAAGCGTCGGGCACCTTGACGTACTCGCGATAGCCGCCGACCTGATCGCCCTGGATCGTCACCTCGTGGCGGAAGGTCGCGCCCGCCCAATCGGCGCCCTGCTTCTTCCAGATGAAGGTGTGGTCGGTGCGATGCGGGCGGCGTTCGGTCTTGGCGTCGAGGAATTCGAGGCTGGTGAGGTCGAGATGAAGCTCGTCGCGCAAGAAGCGCTCGGCCTCCACGCGGGCCGAGTCCTGCGCGAGCGCGGCGCCCGCGGCCTCTTCTTCGAGCAGATGCTCGAGGCCTGCGATCTCGCCGGTCGTGGCGACGTCGACGCGCCACTCTTCCTTCTTGAGCGGACGGAACCAGCGATGGCTCCAGCGCCAGGCGTGAAGCTCGCCGCCCAAGAGCGCGTTCGCTTGCTCCACTCCGAGCGTGCGCTCTAGGAAGACCTTCGTTTCGTCGTCGTAGGTGAAGCTCGAAGCGTGCTGCGCGTCCGGCGCGAGCGTGCCGACGCGTGCGAGGATCGCACGAGCGGACTGCTCCGAGGCGCGGCGATCGACCTTGAACTGGATCGACGCCTCTGGATTGACCTTGGGGAAGAGATAGAACCCGATCGCGAGCGAGAGGACGGCGATGAGGAGGCAACCCAGCAGGAGCCGCCGGTCGCCGCGCGTGAGCTTCCGCTCACCGCCGGGTACGCTCTCTTCGATCACCGACTCTCTCCGAAGAGCGCGCGCTCGGTCAGCTCACAGATCAGGTGCCCGGCGAGCTCGTGCCCTTCCTGGATGCGCGGTGTGTCGGACGAATCGACGCCGAGCCATTGGTCGACCAGCTCGCGCATGCGCCCGCCGCTTCGACCGGTGAAGCCTTGCGTCGCGAGCCCAAGCTCGCGGGCCTTCTGCAACGCCTTGATCACGCTGACCGAGTTGCCGCTGGTCGAGATGCCGACCGCGACG
>CAZZAH010000537.1:0-3181 GCA_964652115.1 uncultured bacterium
GTCCGCACGCCGACGTCTTCACGCAGAAGTTCGTCGTCCAGAACATCCTTCAGGTGCCGACGGTCAACCTGACCTTGAACGGCACCGCGATCACCGAGCCGGGCGGCAATGGCGTCGCGGATCCGGGCGAGGCGATCGCGCTCAAGGTGACGGTCAAGAACGCGGGCACGCTCGGCGCGGTCAACGTCACCGGCACGCTGACCACGAGCACGGCGGGCGTGACGATCACGTCCGACACCTCGACCTATCCCGACATCCCGATCGGCGGCAGCAAGGTCAACGACGCCGACTTCGCCTTCAGCATCGATCCGAGCTTCGTCTGCGGCGACAAGATGAGCTTCACGCTCACGGTGCACTACGGCCCCGGCGGCGCGAGCGCGGCGGTGCTTCCGTTCCAGATCGGCACCGGCGAGGTCGTCGGCGTCTCGCAGTCGATTCAGCCTGGCCTGGCGATTCCCGACAACAACACCGTCGGCGTGACCAGTACCATGACCGTCTTCGGGACCGGCGCGGTCGTGACCGCGGCGTTCAACGTCGACATCGACATCACGCACACCTACATCGGCGACCTCAAGGTGACGCTCAAGTCGCCGGCCGGCACGAGCGTGATCTTGCACAACCGCACCGGCGGCTCGGCCGACAACCTCATCGGCAACTACCCGGGCACGCTCACACCGGCGCAGCCGCTGAGCGCGCTGATCGGACAGGCGATCGACGGCAACTGGCAGATGATCGTGGTCGACGCCGCGGGCCAGGACGTCGGCACCTTGAATTCATGGGGCATCAACGACATTCAGGGCTACGACTGTCAGACCTCGACCGACGTGCCGGCGAGCGGCCTTTCGCTTCACTTCGGACTCGCGCCGGTGTCGCCGAACCCGGTTTCGAGCGCGGCGACGCTGCGCTTCTCGCTCACGCGCGGTGATCGCCCGGTGTCGCTCGACATCGTCGACGTGACGGGACGCGCGGTGCGTGGCCTCGAGGGTGGCGTGCTTTCGAGCGGCGAGCACTCGAGCGTGTGGGACCTGCGAGATGATCAGGGCCATCGGGTCGGCGCGGGAGTCTACTTCGCGCGACTCCGTCAGGACGGGCAGCAGGCGACGGCGAAGCTCCTCATGATCGAATAGTTTGCCCCTAGGCACGCACGGCATTCGGAAGCACAGAGGGCCGAGCGCGGGATGAACGCCGCGCTCGGCCCTTTTGCAGATTCCGCTCGGCGCGATTTGACCTGTTACATCGAACAAGCTCGCGCGTACCCTCTTTCTGGGCCGCGGACGAATCTCCGGTCGCCGGGGTTGGTGAGAGCGAAGAGGGGCCACCCATGAAACGTTTCCCAGTGATCTCCATTCTTCTGCTTGGAGCGCTTTCCTCCGCCGCGTACGGCGGTCAGAACGAGGGCGGCGCGTTGCTCTTTCACGCCAATCCAAGCCTTCAGTATTCATCGGACAACGAGGGGTACAACGGACAGTCCGGGGTCAGCGAATGCGAGCAGGTAGTTGCGCGCGCGGACGGGGAAACGCCCGTCATCTTCTACGCTCTGGCCGCGTTCGCACCAAGCGCGTCGCCGTGCGTGAAAGGCGTCGAGTTTGGCGTGACCTACGATAACCAGAGGTTTTCTCTCCTGGATTGGGGAACGTCGGCCAACTTCGAGCTTCCGAGCTCGGCCTGGCCGACGCCCAACAGCAGCACCGCGGTCGTCTTCTTTAATGCACATCAAGAGCACCTCTTCGAGGTGTACTGGTTCGCGGGCTACGCCTTGGATGATTCACCGAGCCAGTTCGAGTATGCGGAAACCTTACATGGCGCGCCGGTCTTTGGGGACTGTACGACCGTACCTCAGCTCGATGAGGTCGCCATCTTGGGGGCGCTCGGCATCAACGGCCCCGGCGTTCTCGCCTGCCCGACGGTCACGTCGATCCAGGGTGCGTGCTGCTTCGAGCGCGGCGTCTGCGAGATTCATTCGAGCGGCGTTTGCGAAGCGATGGGCGGAGTCTACCTGGGTGACGATGTGCCTTGTGACTTTCGCGATTGTCAAAACCTGCCCGGCGGGCATTGCTGCCGAGATGGGGATTGTCTCTGGCTCGATGCGGATGCCTGCGTAGAGCGCCACGGCATTTACCTCGGAGACGATGTCGAGTGCACGCCGGACAACTGCGAGCCTTTACCCCGCGGGGCCTGCTGCTTGTATGGCACTTGCTCGCTGACATTGGCGAGCGACTGTGAGAGGTGGAACGGCGAGTACCACGGCGACGGAACAAGCTGTGAGCCGGATCCGTGTCAGATCGACCCGACCGCGATCGAGCGGGGCTCGTGGGGATCGATCAAGCAGCGCTATCGCTAACGCTCAACGCTCGCAGATTGCACATTCGGGGGCCGCCCCCGCCCTGAAGCGAGAGCGGCCTTCGCTTAGCACCCGCGTACACGGTCGGGGCGCTGCCACGGATCTACGCTGGACCCTGACTCATGAGCCGAGAGCATGCCTCGTTGAGCGAACGCTGGATCATCGGTGCCGCGGTCGTCCGCGCCGGTCGTGTTGAACTTGCCTGCGCCTTCGCTCGAGCTCTGGCCGAATCCGACGCGCGTGCAAGACGGCGGCTGCACGATTCGCCTGCGAGGTGCCGGCGGGTGTGTATCGCGTGCGACTGGTCATGGAGGATCGGCACGCGGTCACGCGCTCGATCACGGTTCTGAGGTGATGCCACGACCGGCGGAACGAACTCGATTCGACGCCGGCAACCCGGACGCGTATGTCCTGATCTCGACGAGCCGTCACGAAAACATCTCACGTCGTGTGAAGTTTCAGCTTGCCTGCACGCGCCGCGCGTAGCGACGATGTTGTCGAGCGATCACAGCTCCGCTTCTCTCGGGTCGCCGTTCGACGGCCGGCGAACGACCGGGTTGAACCCGAGGCGCGGCGGCAGAACGGCCGGACGAATCTCTACAGTTCTACAACCCATCGCTTCGCCGCTCCCCCTCCTGGCGACGCGCCAATTGAAGGGATGAACCATGATCCGAAGCTATAGCCTTGCGCTCTGTCTATCGGTGCTCGCCGGGCCGGCGTTGGCCGGCGCGAATGCCGGTGGCACGCTCATCTTCCACGCGAACCCAGGCCTCACCTATACGCAAGATCACGGGAGCTATATCGGGGAGTCGGGCCTCTCCGAGTGCGCGAACGCGATCA
>CAZZAH010000538.1:0-3177 GCA_964652115.1 uncultured bacterium
GCGGAGGAAGAGCGGATGCACGCCGAGCGCCTCGCGCTTCGCATCGTGCAGTTGGGAGGAGAGCCCGACCTCTCCCCCGAGGGACTTGCTTCGCGCAGCCATTCGGAATACGTGGAGGGCACCTCGCTCGTGGACATGATCCGCGAGGACCTCGTGGCCGAGCGCATCGCGATCGAGAGCTATCGGGAGCTGATCGCCTACATCGGCGACGGGGATCCGACCACGCGGCGCTTACTCGAGGACATCCTCGCCTCGGAGGAAGAGCACGCGGAGGATCTCCGCTCGCTGCTGGTCGCGCTCGACGCCTAGGCCGTGCGGCCTAGTGCGTGCGGCAGGAGGCCTGCCCTCGCTTCGCCAGGTACTTTTGGTGATAGTCCTCCGCCTCGAAGAAGGTGCTCGCGGGCGTGACCTCGGTCGCGATCGGCTGGCGATGACGCTTCTCCGCGGTCAGCCTCTCCTTGACCGAACGCGCGATGCGCTCCTGCTCCACGCCGTGAAAGAAGATCGCTGAGCGGTACTGTGAGCCGAAGTCGGGGCCCTGGCGGTTGACCTGCGTCGGATCGTGCAGCTCGAAGAAGCGTTCGACCAACTGCTCGTAGCTCACGACCGCGGGATCGAACTCCAGGTGGACCACCTCGGCGTGACCGGTGCGGTCGGTGCAGACCTCGCGATAGCTCGGCTGGTCGGTCTTTCCTCCCATGAACCCGACCCACGAACGGATCACGCCCGGGATCGCGTCATAGTCTGCCTGCACGCCCCAGAAGCACCCCGCGCCGAAGGTGGCGAGCTCCGTCTTCCGCGAGGAAGGTCGAAAGACCAGCGAGTCCGAGTTGAGGCAGTAGCGCAGCCCCGTCGGCTTCGGCCCGTCCTCGAACACGTGCCCCAGATGCGCGTCGCATCGCGCGCAACCGATCTCGGTCCTGACCATGCCGAACGACCGGTCGACCTTCGACACCACGTTCTCCGGCGCGAAGGGCTGGAAGAAGCTCGGCCAGCCGGTGCCGGAGTGAAACTTCGAGTCGGACGAAAAGAGCGGCAGATCGCAGCAGACGCAGAAGTAGACGCCCGCTTCCTTGTGATCGGTGAGCAGGCCGCAGAACGCGCGCTCCGTTCCGGCGGTGCGGGTGATGCGGAACTGCTCGTCGGTGAGCTGGGCGCGCCATTCGTCATCGGACTTCACCACGCGAGGGGTCATCACCGGCTCGCTCAGCGCGCCGTTCGGGCCGAGGAGGCGCACACGCACCTCGTTCGACCGCTGCTCTCGTGAATGCTTCTCCATCAATTCCTCCTTGGGGGGTCTGGCCCCGCCGCGAGGTTAGACCCCGGACCCGCCGCACCGTTTCAGCGTGCGGCGACGGTTCGATCGCCGGTCATCCACCCTTGGCGCGTTGGCTGTACCAGATGAGGTAAGCGAGGTGCACCGCTTGCGGTCGCTCCACATGCTTGAGCATGAAGCTCCGCACGAGCGGGAAGAGGAGCGGGTCGCCATCGGCCACGCAGAGCCAGCCCGGCAGCGCGTCGACCAGCACCTTGTTGAAGCTCGGCCCGCAGCCGACATTGGCGAAGAAGACGCCGTCCCCTTGATGAACCTGCCGCGTGACGATGTGAGCGAAGCGCGTCAGGTCCTCCGAAGTGAAGACCACGCCGGCCTCGACCAGCTCAGGCACCGGCTCGACCGCGATCCAACCGTGGGAGAGATCATCGCAGACCGACACCGGCTGCCGCTCCTCCAGGTGCTTGTGCTCCCAACGCACCGGCTCGTATTCCCAGATGTAGCCGTCGACCGGCGTGAGATCGATGCGGTGCTTGAAGAAGGTCGCGAGCTGCTTCGATCGCGTGAGCCGCGCCTCCTCGCCGGTCAGCAGATAGGCGAGGTAGAAGTCCCAGGCCATCAGGTTCTGCCGGTTGTAGGGCTCAGGCGCGTCCTCGCGCGATTCCTCTTCCTTGATCGCGACGTAGAGGCCTTCGTCCACGCCCGGTCCCGCGTGCCACTGCGGTTCGAAGACGTCGAGCGATTCGAGGCACTGAGCGAGCAGCTTCGCGCGCGCTTCGGGCGTCGCGCTCCGCCAGACCGCGGCGTCCTTCTTCGGCTTCTCCATCCCGTCGATCTTTCCGTCGAGGATCGCGAGCGTGGTCAGGATCGGTTCGAGGATGAGCGCGGTGTGAACGAGGAAGGCGGAGCGACGTCCGCTGCCGTAACGCGTCGAGCCCCAGACCGGCCGAATCTCGCGTTGGAAGTCCGCCTTCCCCGCGATGTCATCGCGCACCCGCATCGCCGCGATGGAGAAGTCCCAGCATCGCGAGAGGTACTTCGGGTCGCCGGTCGCGCGATAGAGGGTCAGGAGTCCCATCAGATCTCGACTTCGTCGCCACGCCAGCGAGCCGTCCTCGTTCGTCAGACCGCGCCGTAGCCAACCATCCCAAAGCGTGTCGGGAAAGAGCGCTTCGAAGTGCGCAACGGTGGCGTAGCTCAGGCTGTCCTGTTCGAGCGTGTCGGGATAGGCCTCGTGAAAGGAGTAGACCGCCCCGCGATACTCGGGCAGGAGCTTGTCCGCCTCGCTGAAGGGGGCCGATTGCGCGCGCGGCGCGAGCAGGACGACGAAGATCAACGCGAGCGCCAGCCGACGCGACCCGATTCCGCTCCACATGCCGCTATCCTTTCGTCGATGCGAAGAGGCGCCAGTCGAGCGCCGGGTAGATCGGCAACCGCGCCTCGCGTTCGCCAAGGTGCCGGAGGTCGATCTGATCCCGCGCGAGCTCATCATACAGGCGCGAGAAGGCGGAGAGGTGCTCCTCGGCGCGCGCCCCCGCGTAGCTGGCCGACGCGCCGGCCTTCAGGATGAACGGCCAGTCGGAGCACTGGGCTTGGAGCAGCTCGCGCCCGGCCTGACGGAGCGCGCGCTCGACCTCGATTCGCGGCCGCTCCGGGGCCGAGGTCGCGAGCGCGATCATCTGTTCCCCGGCCGGATGGAGGCGCCTCAGGATCCAGTCGTTCTCGCGGCTCAGCCAGTAGCCGCTGTAGCCGCCCTCCCCCCACGACGACGACGCGGGCTCGGCCTGCTGCACACGTCGTTCGAGCGACGCCGCCTCCTCGAGCGACACCAGGCGAAGCTCGGTCGACCCTGCGGCCACGCGAAAGAGCGACTCCAGGAAGTGCCCGCCCTCATACCACCAGTG
>CAZZAH010000539.1:0-1834 GCA_964652115.1 uncultured bacterium
ACGAGCACCTCTTGCACGAGGTCGCTGGTCTCGAGCACGCCGCGTGCGCGCGCCGGGATGCGGCCGGTGCTCCATCGTTCGAGCCGCGGGCGAAAGCGCTCGAGCAGAGCGGAGAGCGCGGTGTCATCGCCTCGCTGCGCGCGGCCGAGAAGGTCGAGCGTCGCTTCGCTCGAGTCGCCGCCCTTGGGTGGATCGTTCGCGGGGAAATCGCCCAACGCTTTGCTCTCCGGGGTCGAAACAATCGGCATAGCATAGGCAGTCCCCCGTGCTCCGACAATGCTGACGCTCTCTGACCCGAACGCAGGATCTCCGCGGAGCGAACAGCCGATCGCAAGAAAAGTGGCGGGCGGAGAGAACCGGCCCCGGCCTCGCGCTCTCCTTGGTGGACGCGCGGGGTGTAGACTCGATCGATCATGCAGCGGACATTCGACGCCGTCTGGCGCTCGCCCCTCCTCTGGGGCGCGGCGCTCCTTCTCGTCCTCCTCGGTGCGCGGCCTGCGCACGGCCAGGAGGATGGCGCGCGCTCGGGAGCTCACAAGGGCGCGTCCGCACAAGTAGACGGCGCTGTGTCCGCCGACTCCATCATGGCGACGCTCGAGGCAGGTCGCTTCGCGAAGGCGGAGCGCCTGGCGCGTGCGCGGCTCGATGCGCTCACGCGGCACGGCGATCGCGAAACGCTCGACGGGGCGGAGACGATGGAGTTGGTCGCCGAAGCGCTGCGGCTTCAAGGCCAGAATGCTCTGCCGGAGACGCGCTCACTGGCCGAGACCGCGTTGGCGCTCCGCGAGAAGCTCTCCGATCCCGAGGATCCTTCCCTCGCGATCGGACTCGGCTGCCTTGGACGCCTGCTTACCTCTATCGCAAAGGTGGACGAAGCCGAGCCGCTCCTCCGTCGCGCGCTTGATCTGAGGCAACGGCATCTCGCCCCGACCGATCCTCTTCTCGCCCGCTCGATGACCGACATGGGGAATTGGCAACTCGCCCAGGGCGACTACGCGGCGGCCGAGGCTGCGCATCGTGAGGCGAGCAGAATCCTCGTGGCAGGGCTCGGCCCCGATCATCCCAAGGTCGCGCGCTCGTTGCTCAGCACCACGATCGCGGTGGCGAACGCGGGGCGCTACGACGAAGCGATGAAGCTCCTCGAGCAAGCGCGTTCGATCTACTCGAAGGCGGGGGTGAAGGAGCATCCCGAGCTCGGCGTGTTGGAGAGCCTCGAAGGCTCTTCGCTTCTCGGCCTCGGTTCGTACGACGAGGCCAGCCTGCACCTCAAGGCGGCGGTCGCCATCTTCGATCACATCTTCGGGCCCGATTCCCAGGAGCTGACGCGTCCGCTGACGGTGCTCGGCACGGTCGCGCGACGGCAAGGCCGCTTCGCCGAAGCGCGCACCTCTCACGAGCGTGCGCTTGCCATCGGCGAGAAGTCGCTGGGGCCCGATCATCCGCTGGTGGCGCAGTACTACAACAACGTCGCGGGTGACCTCTACTCACTGGGCGCGAACGAGGAAGCCATCCGCTACGCCGAGCATGCGCTCCAGATCCGTGAGCGAACCTTGCCGCCCAATCATCCCGAGCTCGCGCAGAGCTACCGCAGCCTCGGCATCCTGCGCGAGGAATCGGGCGATCGCGCCGGTGCGCTCGAGCTGTACAAGAAATCGCTCGCGGCCTACGAAGCGTCGGTCGGTCCGACGCACCCGGAGGTTGCGCTCGTGCTCTTCCGGATGGCGGGCGTCTATCGTGATCAAGGCGATGTGGCCGAGGCCTTGCGTTGCTCGGCCCGCGCGCTCTCGATCGACGAGGCGGGGCCGCTCCGGCGCCATCCCGATCACGCCACCGA
>CAZZAH010000539.1:1934-3173 GCA_964652115.1 uncultured bacterium
ATCGAGCGAAGGGATCCGAAGCGAGTTCACTCGCGCCAATCTATCGCTCGCCGATGTGATGGCGGCGCTTCCCGACAGTGCCGCATTGGTCGCCTTCGCCCGCTATGACTCGGTCGGCGGGGCGGACAACCAGGCCTGCGGCGAGCCCAAGCTGCATCGCTCCTATCTGGCGTTCGTCGCGATGCGCGATGCGGCGCCCGCGATCGTTCCACTCGGCGACGCGAGCGACATCGACAGCCTGGTGGCGAGGTGGCGACACGAGGCGACACACCCACCGAAGGGTCCTGCATCCGGCGCGCTCGCGCAGGTCGGCGCTGGACTCGAGCACGCGATCTGGACGCCGATCGCGCAGCAGCTCGGCGCAACCAAACGCATCTTCGTCGTCGCCGACGACAACCTCAACTGGGTCAGCTTCGCCGCGCTACCCGGCACGAGCGGCGAATACCTCGCGGACGATGGCTACTCCTTCCAGATGCTCAACGCCGAGCGCGAGTTGGTCCCCACCTTCACCACGCCGAGCTCGAGCTCCGGCCTCTTGGTTCTGGCCGATCCCGACTACGACGCGCAGATCGCCTCTTCACGCGCGACCACCGCGTCCAACCACGCGGCGACCGGCGCGATCGCGCTCGAGCGAGGCCTCGATCCGCCTTGCCCGGAATTCCGCGCGGTTCGTTGGCGACGTCTCCCCAACACACGAAGCGAGGCGAGCGACGCGGCGGCGATGTGGCAAGGAAGCGCGCGTCGACCGAAGCCGCTTCTTCTTCGCGGCGCGGAGGCCACCGAGGAAGCTTTCAAGTCGGACGCACACGGGAACTCCGTGCTCCACCTCGCGACTCACGGGTTCTTCCTCGACGGAAGCTGCGCGGAGCCGACGGCCGATTCGCGCGGCGTCGGCGGCTTGGTCAGCGAGTCGACCACTCCTTCGGCCAACGAAGATCGGCCCTCTGGCCTGCGCCTCGCGGGCCTTGTCCTCGCCGGCGCGAATCGGCGCGACGACCGCGCACACTCTGGGGAGGACGGCATCCTCACCGCCGAGGAGATCGCCGCGATGAACCTCGAGGGCGTCGACTGGGCCGTGCTCTCCGCCTGCGACTCGGGCCTCGGCGAACCGCGGTCGGGCGAGGGGGTCCTCGGACTGCGCCGCGCGTTCCTCATCGCGGGTGCGCGCACGGTGATCATGAGCCTCTGGTCGGTCGACGACGCTTCGACCGCCGCGTGGATGCGCGAGCTCTATCGCGC
>CAZZAH010000540.1:0-3160 GCA_964652115.1 uncultured bacterium
GTGTTAGCGGCGGTCAGAAACGGCGTGATTCCGGCGATCAGAAATGGCGGCGTCTCGCTCGGTAGCGGCATCCCGGCGGGCATAGCTTTCGGCGAGGTAGGCGACATATTCGGGATGTAGATCTTCCGGCGTAAGTGAATCGAAGACGGCTCGGTAGTAGGCGAGCGAGCGAATGGGCCCAAGGCCAGGATTGGCGGCTCGCCGGAGATGGGCCAAGCGCATGACGTGGGCGAGGAGATCGATCGAAAGGCCTCGGTGGAAGAGGTCTTCGGCGACCTTTCGGTCGTTTCGCGAGGCCCGGCGCGGGGTGTCCGGCTGGGACCGGTAGAGCGTGAGGGCTGCGGCGCAGTAGCTCTGGAGGGTCACGGTCGTTTGCGGGTCATCCGTTCCTTGGCCCGGTGCTTGGCGAGATCCTTAGATTCCTTGAGGCGGTACGAGGAGCCCTCGATCGGGACGACTTCGCAGCGGTGGACGAGCCGGTCGACGAGGGTGACGACACAGGTCGCGTTGGGAAAGACCTCTGCCCATTCGGCAAACGGCTTGTTGGTGGTCACGAGCAGGGGTCGTTCCAGATAGCGGCGGGAGACGACCTCGAAGAGCAGGTCGGCATGGCGGGTGTCGTAGGAGAGGTAGCCAAGCTCATCGATCACGAGCAGCTGCGGTTGGCAGATGGCGGCGAGACGTTGTTTGAGGCGGGTCGAGCCGCTGGCTTCGGCGAGGGAGTTGAGGAGTTGGGAGGCGGTGAGGAAACGCACGCTCACGCCCTGGAGCAGGGCCTGATAGGCGAGGTTCTTGGCGAGCAGAGTCTTTCCGACGCCGTTGGGTCCGACGAGGACGATATTGGTCGCAGAGGCGAGCCAGTCGAGACGGAAAAGATCGTCGACGAGGGCGCGATCGATCTTGGCGGGCCAGGACCAATCGAAATCGGCGACGGGCTTGAAGGCCCCGAGGCGGGCTTCGCGGAGACGGCGTTCGAAGCCACGGCGCGCCCGCTCCTGTTCCTCCCAATCCAGCAGCGGTTCGAGCCAGGGCTCGGCGTGGACATCGCCCCAATGAGCGATCAGGCCATGGAGCTTGAGCGCCTCGGCGCGCGGACGCAGGTCAGTCATCTTCGGTCTCCTTGGAATCCGGGATTTCGGGGTCGTAGTCGGCGAGCCGGTGCGGGGTGACGACGAGGTCGCGCACGCGGGGATCGTCGGGCAGGATGATCGACAAGGGCGGCGGGTTTCCCCGCTGATGCCGGCGTCGATCGAGGATGAGTCGGACCGTCTCGGGATGGGGCGATCCGGCGGTGAGCGCCTCGGTGACGGCCGCCGCGAGCTCGACGGGTCCGCTCTCGTCGAGCAGTCGACTGAGCTGCTCGACGGCCGACAGCAGATAGCTTTGACGGGCGGCGAGCGCGACGAGCAGCGCTTGGATCTCAGGTACGGCGCGCAAGAGCCGGGTTTGGCCGCGATGCAGCCGCGCTTGGCGCTTGGTTTTGGCCAGCTCGGCCAGGTGCGCTTCGTCTTCGACGACGACTCCCTTGGAGTAGCTTCGAGAATGGGACGCGATCAGCTCGTGACGGTCGAAGACCCGGATGCGATCGAGATCGGCGGCGACGGTAAGGGTCCGAGCGATCCGATCCGGCGGGATCGAGTAGCGGTTGGCGTCGAAGCAGACGACCGGGGTGCGCGCGACGCGGACCGCGACCCGCTCGTGGGTTTCCAAGGACGAAGCGGGAAGCGGTCGGAGCTGGGGCCGCTCTTGGGCAAAGGCGCTCGCGACGGTCCGACGGCGATCGCCTTGCCAGGGTCGATGGCCGGCGATCTCGTCGACCCATCGGTCGGCCTCTCGATTGAGCGCGGACAGCTCAAGCGTCTGACGTAGGGGAAAGAAGGTCGTGCGCAGGTAGCGGATGGCCCGCTCGACGCGCCCCTTTTCGTTGCCGCGGCGGGGTGCGACCGGCCGAGGCTCGAAGCCGTAGTGATCGGCCAGCTCGAGCAGGCGGGGATGAAAACGGATCGCCGTGGTGACCCGTTCGAGCACCGCGCTCTTGAGGTTGTCGTAGAGGAGCTGGCGCGGGACGCCGCCGAAGCGCGCAAAGGCTTGGACGTGTCCGGCCAGAAAGCTCGGCAGGCGCGCGTCGTAGAAGAACCGGACGAAGAGGGAGCGCGAAAAACTGAGCACCAGGACGAAGGCGAAGAGGCGGCGCACACCGCCCGGGACGCGCCGCTCGCCAAAGTCCGCCCAGTCGACCTGCGCCTGCTCGCCGGGCAAAGTCGTCAGCTCGAAGAAGGCCTCCTGCTGCGGGCGTGGGCGCAGCTCCAGGTCCCGCAGTCGGTGTCGAAAGTGATCAGGGCTGCCGCGGTAGCCTCGGCGGCGGACCATCTCGAAGAGCACGCTGGCCGGCAAGGTCGGATGCCTCGCCAGCTGATCGCGTAGCCACGGCAAGAAGGCATCGAGCCTGGAGGCCCGCCGCGTCGGACGCTGATCGACCCAGACGACCCGTGTAAGAGCGCGGCGGACCGTGCCGTGGTGGATACCCAGCTGACGGGCGATCGTACCGATGCTCCAGCCCTCCACTTCATGGAGCCGCCGGATCTCGGCCAGCATGGAGGGCGAGATCATCGTCCCGCCCGCGGCGCCGCCGACGCAAAAAGTCGTGACGAATCCAAGACTGGCAGGGGCGGCGGCAGACGACGCAGAGAATCACGATCGTCGGCGCAGAGAGGTCGGGGCGCGCGAGGTAAGTGCATTCCTCGACGCTACGAGAGGTGGCGAGAGGTGGGGTACCCCGATGCGTCACCCTTGCCTGTCCACGAGCCCTATAGCGGCGCTGCCGGTCTCGATGGCGCACCCTTCCGTGGGGTGTCCTCTGGTACCGAGCCCCGGCCGTCAACCGACCCTGCCGACGCGCCTCGCGAGAGCAGCGGGGACCGCAGTAACGCTGGCCTCGATCGCACCACGAGCAGATGTAGCAAGGCGTCAGACAACGATCGCAAACGTATCGACGGCAGTCCGGGCGTGGCTCCATGGCCGCGAAGCGGCCTCGACCGAACGACCAAAACCGGCGATACTTGGGACAGCCGGGGGTGTCGTCTGCCTCAGGCCGCCGGTCGCGGGGAGTTTGCGTCTTGCCGGACTACAGGGCTCGCCGCGGCCGGGCTCCTTTCGCCCC
>CAZZAH010000541.1:0-3158 GCA_964652115.1 uncultured bacterium
GCCGGATTCCGCTAGCGGCGCGCGCGGGCGAAGCCTTAGAAGGAGGCATGCGCGCTTCCCGGCTCCGCGTCGCCCTGGCATTCCTCGCGATCTACCTCATCTGGGGATCGACCTACCTGGCGATCCGCTTCGCGATCGAAACGGTGCCGCCGCTCTTGATGGCCGGCGTGCGATTCCTGCTCGCGGGGACCGTGCTCTTCGCGCTCGTGCAGCCACGGGTGAAGGCGCCGACGTCGGCGAATTGGCGCGCGACCGCGTTGATCGGCGCGCTGCTGCTCTTGGGAGGAAACGGCTGCGTCTGCTGGGCCGAGCAACGTGTGCCCTCCGGCGTGACCGCGCTTCTGATCGGCGCGATGCCGCTCTGGATGGCGCTCCTCTCGTGGCTCAAGCCGGGAGGACGCAGGCCGACCAAGCGCGTCGTGCTCGCGCTCGTGATGGGGATGATCGGTCTCGCGGTGATCGTGGGACCGGAGAACCTCGCCGGCGCGCGTCGCGTCGATCCCCTGGGAGCGGCGGCGCTGGTCGCCTCGACCCTCTGCTGGGCCACCGGCTCGATCCTCTCGGGCTCGGTGCGGCTGCCGGAGTCCCCATTCTTAGCGACCGCGATGGAGATGCTGTGGGGCGGCGCGTTCCTCTTGCTCGCGGGGCTGCTTCGCGGAGAGGCGGCGAGCTTCGTCTGGTCGGCCGTGTCGCTCCGGTCGATCCTCGCCATCGCCTATCTCTTCGTCTTTGGTTCGTTGATCGCGTTCACCGCGTACGTGTGGCTGCTGCGTGTTTCGTCGCCGGTCAAGGTGGCGACCTACGCGTATGTGAATCCGGTGGTGGCGGTATTGCTCGGTTGGGGCTTAGGCGGCGAGGCGCTCAGCCTGAGGACGATGCTGGCGGCTCTCGCGATTTTGGGCGCGGTGGTGGTGATCACCGCCGCGCCCAGAGCTGGCGGTTCGGCTAGCGCCGCCGCATCCGCATCAAGAAGGTAAGGATGTTCCAGAAGAGGACCACGATCCCGAGCGTGAGCTCGTAGCCCGCTTCCATCGCCATCGACGTGCTCATCGAGTGGATGACGACGTTGAGCGTGTAGACGAGCGACCCCACCGACACGAGCACGAAGATGCCCGAGATGACGAGGCCGAAGGTCCCCTGCACCGGCCAGATGAGCTGAAGCGCCATCAAGCCGAGCATCGGGAGCATCAGCATGCTGAGCCCTGAGCGAAGGAGCGAGAACTCCCGCTTCTCGATCGTCACGTACATCAGCATCGCGAGCGAGGAGAGCAGCACCAACAGCAGCGCCGTCCCGATGATCGAGTGCCCCTCCGCCGCCGATCCAGTCGTCGCCACCGCGGTAAAGAGCAGGAAACCGAGCGCGATCCCGATCGACGAGGTGCCGAGCACGAAGCCGAGCGCCTTCGACCTTCCGTACACCATGCCGCGCGCCACGGTCTGCGCCAGGAGGAAGCTGCCGTACACGACGGCGATCACGACCAGCCAGTGCGCCCGCAACACCACCGGCGCGACGAAGAGCGCCGAGGCCACGGCCACGATCGAGGTCAGGAGCAGCCCGCCGAAGGTCCAGCCCGCAACGCGGCGGAGGAATCCCGAGCGCTCTTCCGCCGGCGCCGCGTAGGCGGGAGTGATGTACGACTCGTTCATGCGCGTCCCCTTTCCTGAGCGGGCGTCCGCTTCGTGTTTGAGCCTTCGGCCCATTCCTAGGTCTCTTGCCGCCCGCGATCGGCTGAAGATCGCGGATCAGCGCGTCGAGACAAAGGAGATTGTGCCGGCCTGGCTCGCCCGCCCCAGGCGAGGCGACTAGCGGTAGAGCTGCTTCACTCGACCGAAGGTGGTCGCTCTCGCCGGAAGCGGATCGTCCGCCGTCAGGGTCAGGTTGTCGAGAAACGCGCGCGGCATCGAGTACTCGTTGCCGTAGGTCGCATAGAGGTGAAGCTGATCGATGCTCGACCCCGTGATCGCGAGATGATGCACGGCCGGGTTATCGCGTCCTCCGAGGTCGCTCAAGGTGTAGGTGTCGCTCGCGACCACCTGCCCCTGATGAAGTCCGTCGAGGTGGAACATGATGCCGCCCCACGGCCCGTTCTCGTAGAAGGCGATATCGAGTGAAGCCGCGCCGACCGGTTCGGGCAGATCCATCATCACGGTCGAGAGCGGACCGATCGTGAGGTTCTCGCCCGGGATGTAGGCGATGCCGAAGGTCAGCCCGTGGGTCGGGCTGCCGAAGCCGGGAAACTCCGCGTAGAGGAGGCCCGCGTCCTCCGCCACGAACTCGTCCTCGGGTTGCGGTCCGAAGGTCTCGCCGGTCGGGAAGACGCCGGAGACACTGTTGAGGTCGTGATAGGTCACGCCCATGTGGAGCAACGGGTCGCCGAGGGTTCCCTCTTGGGTCAGGTCCTCGTAGTCGATCACCGTGGTGCCGGCGTGCGCGAACGACGCTCCGGCCACGAGGGCGAGGAGCGCGAGACAATGTCGGGGAGCAAGCTGCATGGTGGTCCTCTTTCGGTTGTGGTTCGTTCTCCGGGTCGGTCAGCGGGGCTGGGTCAGCGGGTCTGGGATCGGCCGGTCGGTGCGCTTGGGCTCGAGCGCGCGCGCCGGAGCACGGCCTTCTCCGGAAGTTGATGTCGGATCATCACCGACGACGGCACGGGCGGATACGCCAGCCGCACTCGGTAGAGGTCGAACTGTCGTGAATCCCAATCGAGCTGCTCGAAGAGCCAGCGCAGCATCTCGAGGTAGCCCGGGATGTCGGCGGTGCGCGCGGCTCCGATCCCCGCGCCCATCTCCTCGATACGCTCCGACACCGGTAGACGATCGTCCTCCGCCATCGTCACCGGCGAGTTGAGCTCGCCGAAGACGCAGAGCTCGTGCTTCACCTCCGGAAAGAGATCGCGATGGACGAAGTGATCGAGCAGCAGGACCTCGCTCGGCGTGCGCGAGACGACTCCGAAGTGCGCGCGCTGACCCGCCTCGATCGCATGGCGGGGCGCAAGCTCGCGCAAGACCTCGCCCGTGATCACCGTCTGCTGGCCGATGACGCCGACCGGCGCCGGCAGGAGCTCATCGTTCAAGAGCCCGTCCGCGTTCAATCGACGGCGTAGCGACGGACAGGGCGACGAAGAAAAGCGCGGCAAGATCGGAACGCCGTCCATCGC
>CAZZAH010000542.1:0-3155 GCA_964652115.1 uncultured bacterium
TCGCGATCTTCGCCGACGCGCGGGTCAAGCATGGACGCGCGGTGGCGGATCGTCCACTGGCCGAGGAGGTGGCCGATCTGGTGGAGCGCGGCGGAGCGGACGTCCTGCTCCTGACCGGCAGCCGCACCGGCGAGCCTCCCAACCTCGACGACCTCAAGGAGGCGCGCGAAGCGGCGCCCGAAGCGAGGCTCTGGGTCGCGAGCGGCGCGAACGCGGCGAACCTCGACTCGCTGGTCGAGCGCGCCGACGGCGTCATCGTCGGTACGAGCTTGAAACGTGGAGGCAAGACCACCGCGCCCCTCGATCGACAGCGGGTCCGTCGCTTCCTCGCCGCGCGTGACGCTGCCGTCGTCGCCCATCGGAAGCGCGCATGAAGCTGCGGATCGAGGACCACCCCGACTTCCCCCATCGCCCCGAGGCCCAGGCCAAGCACGAGCGTTGGCTCGCGAAGTTCCTCGATCGACCCGAGCGCGGCGTGCAAGCGGAGCGGCTCCGCGAGTTCATCGAGCGCGTGCACATCTTCGCCTTCCTCGAGCGGCTGATCCAAGGCGACGTCTTGTTCGCGCTGCCGGTTCACCCGAAGCTGATTCGCGAACCGCTTCCGGGCACGGTCGAGCTGCAAGGCGAGGAGTTTGCGCGAAGGGAGCTCGAGCAGTTCGGCTTCACCGACTATCCGGCGGCGGAGCTCGCGAACGCGCTCGAGGAGATGGGCATCAAGGTGCTGCACACGCGGCCGCCCAAGGCGGGGGAGCTCTGCGGCGCATTCTTCTTCGAGGGCGAGCTCGGCCCGGCGATGCTCATCGGCGCGGAGCCGGAGTCGCCCGAAGCGAGCTTCGTTCTCGCGCACGAGCTCGCGCACCTGGTGATCGATGTGAATCCGTACCAGGCGCGCTACTGTCGTTGGCGCGCGGGGACCTTGAAGAACCACGGTGACCGACCGGAGGAAGCGCGTGCCGATCGCTTCGCGCGCGCGTTGCTCGTACCGCCGGAGCTCTTGGGGCAGCGGCTGCGCGAGCTCCAGACCGACCTCCGCCTCGACGTGCTCGCGACGCTCTTCGGTGTACCGGAAGGCCTGATCGTCGAGCGGCTGATCGAGCTCGGCCGGCCGCCGTCCAAGCCTGCCTCCAAGAGCAAGGCGCCGAGCTCGAAAGCGAAGAGCGGACGCGCGACCGATGCACCCCCCGGCATCTCGGGTGACCATCTCCTCTTGCCGAGTCGCTACGTCAACCTCGCGTCGGCCGCATGGGCCAAGCGTGTGCTCGAGCATCCGGCCCTCGCTCGCTTCCTCGGCGTTCCGGAGACTGAGGCGCGGGCGCTTCTCGAGTGGCTCGGCGTGACCCAGGATCCGCCTTCCGAAGAGCTGCTTCACTGAACGAGGCGCGCGTTCGGTTGACACTCGCGCGCGCTCTCCCTAGCATCCGCCCATCATGGAATTGCGCACCTACGCGTTTCTCGACAATCTGCAACCGCAGCTCGCCGCATTGGTCGGCACCACCTCGCGAGGCTTTCTTCCGGTCGCCGGCGTCGCCGCCCTCTGGATCGAGATCGCGCCGGGGATCGCCATCCATCGGCTGCTCGATCAGGCGCTCAAGGCGACGCGCTGTCAGCCCGCGACCATCGCGGTCGAACGCGCGTTCGGAGTGCTCGAGGTCCATCATCCCGATCAAGGTGAGGTGCGCTCCGCCGGAGAGGCCGTGCTTCGCGGCATCGAGAAGAGCGAAACCGATCGCATGGCGCCGCGGCTCGTTTCCTCGACCATCATCCGCTCGATCGAGTCGTATCACACGCAGCTCATCAACCGGACGCGCTACGGCTCGATGATCCTGCCCGGTCAGTCGCTCTACATCTTGGAGACGGAGCCGGCGGCCTACGCGGTGCTCGCGGCCAACGAGGCGGAGAAGGCAGCGCGAATCAACCTGATCGACATGAACCCGATCGGCGCCTTCGGACGGTTGTATCTCGCGGGCCCCGAGGCGGAGATCGATGCCGCCGCCGCCGCCGCGGAGCGTGCGCTTCAATCGATTCAAGGTCGAGCGGCCAAGCAGTAGGCTGCCCGGAGCAAGCATGGACCTCGCGCGCCTCCTTCGGCCCGAACTCATATTGCTCGAGCTCGAGACGAAGGAGGTCCCCGAGGCGGAGCTGGGCGACATTCCGATCGAGCGCTATCACGCCGAGCTGAAGGAATCGATCCTAGGCGAGTTGGTCGACCTGGTCGATCGCTCCGGCCGCGTCGGCAACAAAGGGAAGCTCCTCGCCGATCTCGTCAATCGAGAGAAGAAGGCGACCACCGGCCTCGCGCACGGCGTCGCGATCCCGCATGTACGGACGATGCACGCGCGAGACTTCCTCATCGGCTTCGCGCGCTCCACGCCGGGAATCTGGTTCGATTGTTTCGACGGCGAGCCGGCGCATCTCTTCTTCGTGATGGTCGCGCCGCCGTACAACGACATCTCCTACCTGCGCATTTACAAGACCCTGGCCGAAGCCTTCTCCATCCGCGACCTAAGACGCGAGTTCATGGAGGCACAAAGCGAAGGAGAAGTGCTTCGCGCCCTCAAGCGGATGAGCCAGGGCTAGCGTACCTCGATCTTCGATAGGAACTGATCGAGCAGCGCGTTGAACTCTTCCGGCTTGTCCATGAATGGCCAGTGGCTCGTGCCGGTGATCGTCTCGCGCGGAATGCCGAGAAATCTAGCGGACGATCAGGAGCTTCCTCGCGGTGATGCCCCCCGCGGTCTTCGCGCGAAGGAAGTAGACTCCGGACGAGTAGCGCGCCGGCTCGACGGTGAAGCGGTGCGCGCCCCAGCCTTGCTCGCCGTGAAGCAGTGACTCGACTCGCCGTCCCGCCGCGTCGTAGAGCGAGAGATCGACATCGCCTCCACGCGCGAGCTCGAGCGAGAGCAGCGCCGGCTCCGACGACAGCGGTTCACGCGAGAGCAGTCGAATCGCGTCCTGGCGGATCGGGCCGGGCTGGGAGTCGGCATCAGTCGTGCCCGGAGGGAACAGGTGATCGCGCGGAATCACGCGGCGGAAGGTGCGCGGGCTCTGCCACTCCAGGCGAGCGACCGCGCCGCCGGCGTTCTCGAAGTATTCCATGCGCAGGTCATAGCGATGGCCGGCAACGAAGGGGAGGTCGACCGACCACGTCGTCGGCG
>CAZZAH010000543.1:0-3144 GCA_964652115.1 uncultured bacterium
AAGGACTCATCACCGCGCTCAAGTCGGCGCAGGACGGCGCGACGCCGAGCGGGAACTCGATGGCGGCGACGGTTCTCTTTCCTCTCGCGCGGTTGCTCGGTCGTGACGACTTCGAATCGCGCGCGGTCGCGACCTTGCGGGCGTTTCAGACGCATCTCGAGCGCGCGCCGTCGGCGTTTCAGCAGATGCTCTTGGCGCTCGACTGCTACCTCGGTGTGCGGCAGGAGATCGTGATCGTCGGGGCGCGAGACGACGCGGCGACTCGGGCGATGCTCGATGCGCTTCGACCGCGGTTCCTACCGCGCGCGGTTCTTTCGTTGCGCGACGGGGCCGATGTGCTGCCTCTGCACGAAGGCAAGGAGATGGTGGGCGGCAAGCCCGCGGCGCACGTGTGCGAGAACATGACCTGCGCGGCGCCGGTCACCTGTGCGGAAGCGCTCAACGAGGTTCTGTCGAGATCGGACCGTCGCGGAATGTAACGATCCGATCTCGATCAGCCATCCTCGATCAGCGTGCGGGGTTCTTGTACAAGCTCTTTACCTTGCCCCAGGTTGCGGGCGCGGCCGCGACGGGGGCGCAGGCGCGGATCAGGGCACCGATGGCGAGAGACTTCGTGGGTTCTCCGGCGAGCACCGACACGTGTTGCCAGCCCTCCGGGTATTCAAGTCCGGGTGCGATCTTCGTCATCGGGCAGCCTTCGTTCGGACCGTCATAGTCGGCGCCGATGTAAAAGCCTGGCGTCCCACCTCCCCATGCGCCGCGAAAGCCGACCCACCAACTTCCACTCACGCAGCATCCGTTGAGCGGCGCTTCGATCCGCTTGAAATTGGGGAAGAGGGGGACTCCTCCCGCGTCCTGGCCGATGGCGGAACAGACTACGCCTCCGGGCAAGCCGAACCCATCATCGGCCCAGATGAAGGCGTCGTAGCCGTCCGGATCGAAGAGACCGGCCTGCGTTCCCCACATAACAACCGCGCAGAGCTCGCCTTGTCCCGTGTAGCACTCCGCGAAGGCACCGTAGTCGGGAGGAGGCGATTGCCAGGCATCCCAGCCGTATGCGGTCTCCCAGGTGCCGTCGCCGTGGAGCAGCAGCTCGCCGCAGGTATCGGCCGATGCCACTCCGACGACCAGGAGAGAGGCACAGATGACCGTAGCGAAGCGCAAAGGCATGGTGAACCTCCTATCGATGACTGATGACCAGCGTGCGGGCAATCCGAAGCGCGGCGTCCGATCCGGAATCGAGTTCGATGGACATCACGTAAACTCCACGCGCGTCGATCGTGCCATCGATCGGCCAGGTGAACTCGTGGGATCCCGCTCCAACGAGCTGATGGTCGGAGAGACTAGCCACCTTACGTCCGGAGATGTCGTAGAGGGTGATCGACACTTCGGACGCGGACTCGAGTGAAAGGCGCAGGAGCACAGTGCCATTCGAGGTAACGACGGGGGCCGCATCTACGCGGCCGACCGGCGGGATTGAGGGCGCGCTCTCGCCCTGCGGAGCGATGTCGATCGTGTAGATCGCGCCATACGAGATCGCAAAACTGTGCGAGGACGGGCAAACATCGGGGTCAGCAACGTTCGGCTTGAATGGATACCAGCAAAGGAACTGATTGGTATTCCGGTCGAAGACCTTGTACGCGTATGTGTCGAATGTGGCGACGCCGGTCGATGTTAGGGAGACAAGTTCCGCATGCCCCGCCCAGGCTAGGTGGTCGTAACGCTTGTTCATTGCGGGGCCGATATCTGGTGCGCCATAGGTCGACCGACCTCGGACCCATGCAATATGGAATTTCACCGGCACGGGCAGGGGGTTCTTCAGAACTCCCGAATTGCGTACTCGATACTTCCTCACCCGATAGTCCGTCCAAGTATCGGCCGGGGCGCCCGTCCCCGGGATGTTTCGTAGCGTTATGACGTCTTCACCCAGATCTGTCGTCGTCGTCAGAGCTACGTTCGTGGCGGTGGCGTTCGTGACGTGGTAAGGCGGAGAAAGCCATTTCAGCGCGAGATTGGCCTTGAGCAGCCCGGCGCCGACGTCGACAGGTCCCAGCCCATACGTGGCCAGAGAAACGGCGGAGTGCTTGAGGATTCCGTAGATGTCGTCGTTGGTCAGATTCCCGTTAAGCCCGAGCATCAGGGAGGCGACGCCACCGACCATGGGGGCTGCCGCCGAGGTACAGCAGAAGAGGGAAGTCGTCGTGCCGTCCGGGCCAATCGTCCAGGCTGTGTCCTCATCACCTCCGGGTGCCGCGATGTCGACGAATGAGCCCCGCTGCTGATCGGGAGCGATTCTCCCGCCGCGACACGTAACCGCGGTGGCCGCAAGGCAGAAGTCGTCGTACGCGGCCGGGAAAAAGAAGCAAGAGTCCGGTCCCCACGTGTTGCATCCATTGCCTGTGCATCCCATGCCATTCCCGGCGGAGGCGACGAGACAGTTGTTCGAGTAATAGGCGTTCCGGAAGGCGCTACGCAGCACGATGTCGTCGAAGCAATTTTTCCAACCCTGGTCAGTTACGCCGTAACCGTGATTGCTCACGCGGACGTAGGGGTAGGTCGCGAGATGGGAGAGCGCGTCGGAAACGCGAGCAGAGGTGTAGGTTTGATACGGCACACAGGTGGCGCAACGCACCCGAAGCGCGACGAGCAGCGGCTGCGGGTCGGAACCATGCAGGTTCGCGACGCCGGCGATCTGATTTGAGTTATTGCCCCGAGCCGCCGCGATCGCAGCGCTCCGGGTGCCGTGGCCACCTCCTCCCCAGTCGGTGGGGTCCGACGTGGAGAAGTTCTTGCTGACAGGATATGGCGCGATGTACGGACCGATGTCGGCGGAAATAGGGCTGATCCCATCATCGACAATCGCAATCGGGGAGCCGGCGAGATGGGAAATCTGCCAAGCCTCGGGTGCGTTGAGGTCGATGGCAGGGTCGCAGGGTGCGCCAAGCTCGACCTGCCCCGTGTTGTTCAAATGCCACTGGTTTGGGTAGTCCGGGTCGTTGGGAGGATCAGCGGGGAAGGACGTGGATTCAAGCAGATGGTTGCACTGAGCGACCACGACCTCTCGGGATTGCCCGAGCAGCTCAACGGCGTCGCACGGGTCGACGTCATCGCCTGGAACGGCACCTCGGCCGGCTGGATGGGCTT
>CAZZAH010000544.1:0-3124 GCA_964652115.1 uncultured bacterium
CTCTCCACGATCGCGAGGAATGGCCTCATCGATCGACTTCGAACTCGGGGACGTAACGGCGCCTTCGACGGCGGAACGGAGATGACGACCGACGCACGGTACGAGCGGGACCCTCTGGTCGGCCCCGCGACGGCCGGCGCGGACCAGTACCATGAGCGGAGCCGTTTCGCCCTCTCACTGCGCGCTTGCGCGGAACGCCTCACCTCGCGTGCTCGCACGGCCTGGTACCTCCGTGTCTTTCACAACTTCTCGAGTCGGCAGATCGCGGAGCACCCGGCGGTCGCGATCAATCCGGCTCACGTCGACGTCGTCTTGCAGCGCGCCCGGGGGACGATTCGTGCCTGCATGGACGAGAAGGGCCACGGCATCTCCGAGCTCCCCCCAGGTTGCTTCGTCGAAGTTTGGGAGGCGTTCCATCCGCCGACACGACAGGGTGGGGTGAGAGACGATGACGACTGAGATCCCCTTCGGCTTCCATCTGAGCGAGGATGACTGCCTCGACCTGCTGAGCAACGCGCTGGCGCCGCCAGAGCGCGCGCAGCTGGTCCAACACATTCGAAGCTGCACGGCTTGCGAGTCGATGCTGAAAGAGCGCGATGCGGACTGGGAGCGGCTCCTCATCCAGAGCGGACCTGCGATTCGTCAGCTCGACCAGCAGGGGTCGCGCGGAGGTTGGCTCAAGGGCTGGGTGCCGCGCGCGACGCGCCCGTTCTCCCTCCCACTGCCGAGACTTAGTTGGCTCGCGGCGGTAGGGCTTCTGCTCGTCATCACGGTCGGATTTGTGATGCGGGCGCGAGAGGAGAAGCAGCAGGCGTTCCTGAGCGAGCTGAGGTGGCTGCCGCCTTTGCCCGAGGAAGTGATCTTACGCAGGGGTGAGCGCACGGGCGGGCTCGAGATGCTTCGAGGTGGATTGGACGCGTACTCCCGGAAAGACCCGTCCGCGGCGATCGAAGGCTTTGCGAGCATCCAGGTCCCGGCAGAGTCGGAGCCGCTCCGGCGGGCCTACCTCGGAAGCGCGCTGGCCTGGGCGGGTCGCTACTCCGAGGCGGTCACACAGCTCCAGCGACTGGACCCAACGCGCATCCCTGATCCTTGGAGCACGGAAGTCCGTTGGACGCTGATGATCGCGCTCCGGGAGACCGGGCAACGCGCCCGTGCGGATTCTTTGCTTCGCGCGCTGGCGGAGGAGCCCGGCGAATCTGGACGGCGAGCGAAAGCGCTATTGACGCGTACCCGCTAGAGCCTCCACTCAAGGGGGAATCTTGTGAAGGTGATGGTCCAGCCACCGCGATCGCGACCGCGGAAGGGAGCGATGGCCCTCGGCATCTCCCTCGTGGCCACGCTCGTTCTCGTCTGGATCGGCCGAAGCGTTAAGGGACACGATGCGCACGACGCTCCGCCCGCAGGCGCCCGCCAGGCGGATCGTTTGACGGCCGCGATTGACAGCCTCTCCCGCGAGGGTTTCTTTCTCGAGGCAATCGCTCTGGGTGAGGAGCAGCTCATCGCAACGAGGCGCGAGACGGGCGAGAGCGTCGCGACGGCCGAGTGTCTCGAGCGTTTGGGGAAGCTCCAATTCGATCAGGGTGTTTACACGGCGGCGAGCAAGTGCTTTCGCCAGGCGCTGCTCTTGCGGCGTTCCTTGACGGGGCCCCGGTCGCTCGGTGTCGCCCACACGCTCAATCTGCTCGGGCGAACCGAGAAGACTCAAGGCTTGGTGGACTCTTCTCGCGCGCACTACGAGGCCGGAGGGAAGATCGCGCGCGAGGTCGGAGGGCCGCGCCATCCACTGGTCGGCGAAAGTGTGAGCGGACTTGCGGGCATGGTCCGGTGGGACCCCGCTAAGCGACCGCTAGCGGCCGAGATGCTGCGTGATGCACTCGACATGAGGCGCAAGGGATTGGGCGAAGATGCGCCGGAGGCAGCCGCCACCGAGACCGATCTCGCCCTGGTCCTCCTTCAGCTCGGACAAGTCCGGGAGGCGCGGCAACTCCTCAACCATGCGCTCACCGTTCGTCGCCGGCAGTTCGCGCCCGACCACCCCGAGCTCTCCTTGATCCGGAGCCTCTACGCCACCGCGCTCTTTCGCGACAAACGGCTGGAAGACGCGGAGCAGGTTTACCGCGAATGCGGCCAGAGCTACGAGCGTGTCAGGCGACACACCGCTCCCGGGTTGAATCGAATGAGGTTCCGTCCCAAGGTTCAGGAGGCGCTGGCGGTGACCCTCTTGGAGGAGGGAAAGGCCGATGAGGCTTGGCCGGCCGTGGAGCGGGGGCTCGCGACCTATATGTCGGAGGTTCTGGCGTTGGAGGGCGGGTCTGGCCCGGCGTTCCCGCTGGAGCGGATCCAGGCCAGTCTGTCCCCGCGACAAGCGATCATCGGATGGGTCGCGTTCTCCTTCGCGGATGAGCGGATCGACCCGCTCTGGGGATTCGTGATCCGGGACTCCGGGCCGGTGCACTGGGCGCGACTCGCCGTGCTGCCTTCAACGACGGGGAAGGAGGCCTTCGCTCCCCGCGTCCTGGAGCTGCTCAGGGAATTGGGGTTCACCACGAGCTGGCCGACCCGAGTCCCCGCGAACGAGAAGCTCGTTCTGCTCGGTCAGCGAGTCTGGGAGGAACGCATCGCGCCGTTGGAGCAGTGGCTCGACGGGGTCGACGCTCTGATCGTCAGCTCGTCCTCGTCCATTCTCTCCCTTCCGCTCGAGGCACTGGTGGACGGCAACGGCCGCTCGCTTGCGGAGCGGTTCGCTATCAGCTACGCGCCGAGCGCTACGACCTTCGCCGTCCTTCGCGAGCGGAGCCTCGCTCATCCCGCGATCGGGCAACGGCACGCGTTACTTTTCGCCGACCCACCCTTCACGAAACAGCAGATGCTGGCGATGACCCGACGGCCTAAAGGCACCCCGGCGGAGTCTCTCTTCGCGTCGGTGACGCTGCCGTCGGCCGAGGCGATGTCTGGTGCGCTCCGAGGCAACCACGAAGGCCTGAGTCTGCTTCCGCGATTGGAGTGGAGCCGGGTCGAAGCGACGGAGATCGCGTCATTGCTCCCCCACTCGACCGTGCTCCTCGGCACCGACGCTTCCGAAAGGAAGCTGCGCGAGCTCGAGGCCGGGAAGGGACTTCGT
>CAZZAH010000545.1:0-3115 GCA_964652115.1 uncultured bacterium
GCCCCTGCGCGGCGATGTGGCCGATGGTGCTCGAATCGATGGACTCGAGCTGCGAGCGGGCGGTGGAGGCGGTCTGCAAGAGCTCGGTGAGCGGTAGCGTGCTGAAGGTGAACTGCTGCTCGCTGGTGGGGTCGAGCGTGAAACGTTTGACCTGCTCGATATCGTGCAGGCCCAGCAACGAATCGCCGCAGCGGACGGCGTGGTCGAGGAACGTGAACGGCTTGTCCTTGGCAACGGTGAGCAGCCAGAGGGAGAGCTTGGCCATCTCGCAAGCGAGCGGGTTGAGATCGACGCCGAAGAGGCACCGCTGGGCGATGACGCGGAGCGCGACGGCGAGACGCTCCTCGCGGCCCTTGGGCAGGGGTCGCTCGCCGGGGTCGCCTCTGGAGAGATCGCCCTCGGGCGTGACGATGACCTTGCCGGGGTTGGCCGCTTCGATGGCTTCCCACGACTCAACCAGCCGTTCGGAGAGATAGCGGGCGGCCTGCACCAGGAACGCGCCCGAGCCGCACGCCATGTCGCAGACCTTGAGCGAGAGGATCTCGCGGGAGGATCTGAGCACCCACTGCTCGCGCGGCGACCCATCGGCGGGGCCGGTGAAGACGAGGGGGTCAAGCGTGTGCTGCACGACCGGCTCCGTGAGCGAGCGCGGCGTGTACTCGGTGCCGGTGTCGGAGCGGTCCTGCCCCTGGGTGACGAAGAAACTGCCGGTGTTCACGACGATCGGGTAGCCGATGTCGTCGGTTCGGATGAGGGCCGCGAACGGGCGGACGCGGGCGAGGAGCGCGGCATCGTTGTCGCACGCGGCGAGGAGGCGGGGGCTGTTCGCGGAACCCTCGCCCAGGAGCGAGTCCGCGGCGTCCAGGTCCTTGGTGATCGCCTTGGCGGAGCGGCCAGTTTCCTCGGTGAGGAACTCGATGAGCTTGTCCCTGCCCGCCGCCAGCTTCGCTTCGAGCGTGGCGAGGGGAATCTCCGGCTCGTGCTCGCGTGTACCCGTCAGACCCAGGACGGGGCCACTGGCCTTCTTGGCGGTGTGGTCGAGCAGGCCTTCGTAGACGTGGCCGATCTGTTCGATGTCCAGCGCACGGAAGGAAAGCCGCCGCGGCTCGGCGGGACCGCCTGCCATCTTGATCTGCAGGAACTGGAGGGCTTCCAGCAGGTGCAGCACCGTGCGGTTGTTGATGGGCAGCGGGCTCGTGGGCTGGTTCCGCCATGTCCGGCCCGGCTCACGCCGGCGACCCTCGAGGAAGGGGAAACGATCGGGGTCAAACAGGCCGCCGCCGTAGGGCATGAGGCGGAGACGGTCGTGCTCGATGCCGCCGAAGACGGCGCGGAAGGTGGTGAGCAAGCGGCACCAGGCATCGGTGCGGAACTCGAGGACCTCCTCGCCGTGCTTGTCAGCGGTCTCGCGGAGCTGTGCGGCGAGAGTGGAGACGGCGTAGTGCTGGTCGTAGAGCGGCTCGCCCAGGAGCAGGAGCTTGCGCTCCTCGGCGCAGAACAGGAATACGAGCCGCATCATGACCGTGAGCGCGCCCTCGTACAGCTCGGGCTCGGTGACGCCGCGGAGGAGTTCGCGCTTGCGGTCCTTGTCGATGCGGTCGATGGCGTGGACGATCACCTCGACGGCGCGACGGACCTGGTAGCCCAGTTGATCGGTGACTTCCTGCTGGTCTTGACGGCTCTCGGCCAGGAGCGCCGCGAGCGTGTCCTCCGGGCCAACGGCGAAGAACCGTCGCACACTGAGCAGCGTGCGGAAGGACTGAAGCGTGATCTTCTCGTCGCGCCACAGAGAGGCATACCACGAGGCGAACCCGCTGGGATCGCCGACCTTGGCGTGCACGAGCATCCAGTGTTCGCCGTTGGTGACCAGGCCGAGTTCGCAGCCGGTCGCGTGCAGCAGGTCTGCCATGCGGGTGGCGGGCGAAGCGATCCAGCGACCACCTGTGTTCACCGGGGACTCGAGCTTCTGGTCCCGCCGATAGATGCTGAGGAGCAGACGTGGCCTGGTCCGGGCGGGCGGACCGCTGGGGTCGGCCGCGTCGGCGGGGTTGACGATCGCCATCTCAGGGCGGAATGACTCGCCGGTGGCGCTGTTGCGGACCTCGAGGCCGGGCGGGAGCGTCTGGCCCTCGGCGATCACCTCGGCAGGAAGCTCGAGGACGCGGCCGAGCACGAAGCGGATCCACTGCTGGTGACCCAGGATGTCATCGGCGGTGCCGGCGGCCTGTTCCCATTCATTGAGCTTGAGCTTCAGTTCGCGGAAGAGTTCGGGATCGTGCTTATTCAGCCCCTGTGGCAACCGCTTCACCAGGACGGATCGAGACAGGAACGGGCCAGAGGGCTCGCACAGTTGCAGCCACTCCGCGTGGTGCTTGCCGATCGTGCTCATGATCGTGCCCCCCCAGCCGCTCCCGATCCCCGCTGGCCCGAACCGGCATGCTTGGCATCGATGGTGGCGTTCGCTTCCCGGCGGACGGCGTCGCGCCGGGCCATGTCGTCGGCGATGCGGCGGGGCACGAGGTATGTCACGCCGATGGGGAACACACGCGGTGTCGGGTTGGCATAACGGGCCCGAACGGCTGCAGACTCACGCTCGATCTCGCCGGGGATCTGGGCGAGACGCTCACGCAGACTGGCCATATTCCGCTTGTACTGATCCTGCTCCGACTCGGTCCAAAGCGTGAGTTGTTCATCGAGGGGTTTGGCGAGTTGAGCCCGGATTCCTCGCTCAAGCTGCCCGAGAATCGAGGCGATGTCAGCAACCTCGCGCTCGGCACGCTCCTGGAGGAACGACTCGACATTGCGGGTGCGATCCCGCATACGGGCTTCAAGGGCACCTTGGAGCGCCGACGAGTGCTGTGACCACTGTGCCGCGAGAGCGGTGCGGACAGCTTCGGGGGCGACTTCGTGCGTGGCAGCAGCGAGAGCGGCCTTGGTATCACCGACGTTCAGCCGGGCGAAGCGCGCACCATCCAGCGAGCCCGCTGCCTCGATCACTTCTTCGTTCAAACGGTGACCATCGCCTCCGATCACGACCAGGCGCCCGTGCGCGACGGCGACAATCGCTCCGAGGGCGTCGGTCGGGACGATCCGGGCGGTGACACGGTGAAGGCCT
>CAZZAH010000546.1:0-3111 GCA_964652115.1 uncultured bacterium
AAGGTCGCGCGCGTGGCCGCTCCGATCGCGGCGGCCCTTCTCGAAACGATGCTCGTGCGCGGTTAAGCCGGCGCGCGAGCATCATCAACCAAGACACCGGCGGTCCGCCGGGGAAAGAGGAGCTAGATGAAGCGCGTGACAGGACTCGGTGGAGTGTTCTTCAAGGCGAAGGATCCGCAGACACTCGGCGCCTGGTACAAGGAGCACCTCGGACTCGAGGTGGACCCTGCTTGGAACGGCTGCGCCTTCCCCTGGCGCTACGCGGAGGATCCCACTCGCAACGGCCAGACGGTCTGGAGCGCGTTCAAGGATTCAACCGAGTATCTTGGCCCCGCAGAGAACCGGTGGATGATCAACTATCGCGTCGAGAACCTGGATGAGGTGCTCGCGGCGCTGCGTGCCGAGGGTGTCTGGGTCGACGAGAACGTGCACGACTCGGAATACGGCCGCTTCGGATGGGTGCGGGATCCCGAGGGGAATCGCATCGAGCTCTGGCAACCGCCCGCCGGTCAGTAGCTCGCTCTCATAACGAAGCCCAACCAAGGAGGAGGCCCGCGTGAGCTCGTTCGCCATCGGTCGCCCGGAACCCAAGGAATACTCGCCGTACTTCGCCGAGTATGTTTCGCGCGTGCCCGAGACGGAGATCCTGGCCCCGCTTGCCGCGCAGATCACGACGGTCGAGGCGGCCTTCGCCTCGGTCTCGCCGAGCTCGGAGAGCTACCGCTACGCCGAGGGCAAGTGGAGCGTGCGGCAGCTCGCCGGTCACCTAGCGGACACCGAGCGCATCATCGGCTATCGCGCGCTCTCGATCGCGCGCGGCGAGACGCAGGACCTCCTTGGGTTCGAGGAGGACGACTACGTTCGGAACGCGCCGTTCGAGGAGGTGCCACTGCAGGACCTCATCCGCGAGTGGCGCCTCCTGCGCGAGAGCCACGGCTTGATGCTCAAGCACCTGGCCGCGGATGCGTGGCTACGCATCGGGAGCGCCAATGCCGCGCCCGCATCGGTCCGCGGAATGGCATACGCGCTGGTCGGTCACGTGCGACATCACCTGGCGGTCTTCGAGGAGCGCTACCGCGCTGGGCTCTAGCGCCGGCTCACGCCTTGGCCTGGGCCTCGCAAAGCGACTTGAGCGCGGCGAGCGCCTTCGGCCAAGCCTCGTTCATGTAGCCCTCGAAGTCGGGCGCGGTATCGATGTCGACCTTGACCTCGGTCGACTTGCCCTTGCTCGTGAAGGTGTAGTTCTCGAACGCCTGCGCCCAGCTCTTCGCACGCTCGCTTTCCGTGTCCTCGATGCCGTCCTTGATCTCGCCGAGATGCCGGATCGAGATGAACTCGTAGAGCCGGTTCTCGTCGATCACGGAGCTCATGCCCTCGCCGCCGCCCGGGCCGAGGAAGCGGATCTTCGCGTCCTTCGCCCACGAGCCTTCGTAGTAGGAGCCCTCGCAGAAGGGCGCGGTCCAGAGGCGATAGGTGTCGGGTCCGAGCATGGCGTCCCAGACGAGCTCGCGCGGCGCGTCGATGGCGGTCGAAAAGTGGAGCGTCTTCACGTGTCCTCCTGCGGAAGTCTTGGCGTCTCCCTTGGGGACATCGTAGCCCGGGCGCGCGGCGCGGCTCCAGCCTTGCCGCGCTCGACGCTCGCTACTCCTTCACCACCACGCAGCCCGAAAGCCAATCGTGCAGCGCCTGCTTCCGCGGCGAGATCGCGGCCATGAGGAACCCGAGCCCGAATCCGAGCACCGACACGATCTTCGCGACCTGACGGACGAGCGCCTGCGTCGGCGAGATGCGCTCGCCGTCGAGGTTGGTCACGCGAATGCGCCACGCGCGCTTTCCCAACGTCGCTTGCCATGGCGACGATTCCGTCAGCGCGCCGTAGAGCAGATAGACGATCACGAACGCGGCGGCGACGAGCGGATCGGGCTCCCAGGGATTGATCTCCTGGCCCGGCTTCATCTGCACGAGCAGGATCGGGCTCACGAGCGCGTTCACCACGAGGTTGTCGATCACGAACGCGCCGAGCCGGAGCCAGAATCCGCCGTAGCGCACGCTGCCGATCGCGGAAGTAGGAGCCATCGGGGCGGCGAGCTCCATCTGGTCATGCTGCTCCGAGCGGATCTCCGGCAGATGCGCGCCGGGGTTGAGCTCGCTCGACTTTTCCCCGTTGCCTTCGGTGACCTGCACACGCGGGGGAGCCCCGGCCGGAACGCCGACGCCGCCGAACTCGGACAAGACACCGACCGGCGTCCACTCCGCCAGCCCGGTGCGCCAGAGTAGATCGTCTCCGCTCAGGAAGCCCGACTCAAGCCAAGCGCGGATCGACCGCTCCGGCACAGGACCAAGCTGACGCCCATCCTTGAGGTAGTACCACACGGCGGTGTCTGCATCGTAGTCGGCCATCGTTCTCCTCGGGACGCTCGCGGTTAACGGAAGAAGATCCAGGTCACGACGAGGAACATCGGGACGAGGATTCCCACCGACCACGCCATATAACCAAAGAAGCTCGGCATCGCGACCTTACGCTCTTCGGCGATCGCCTTGACCATGAAATTGGGGCCGTTCCCGATGTAGCTGTTCGCGCCCATGAAGACCGCGCCGAGGCTGATCGCGCGGAGGATCTGCGCCCCTTCCGGATGCTGAGCGAGAGCGAGAAGCGGTGCGCCCGCCGGTGCGGCGTGGCCGGCGGCTTCGCCGACGTGAAGCCCCAAGGCGAGCGAGGCGAAGGTCAGGTAGGTCGGCGCGTTGTCGAGGAAGCTCGAGAGCCCGCCGGTCAGCCAAAAGAACTGCCACGGTTTGTGGATGCCGAGGCTCGCCCCGCGCGATTCCAGAATGAGCAGCGCCGGGATCATCGCGACGAAGATGCCGGCGAAGAGAATCGCCACTTCTTGGATCGGGTAGAAGGTGAATCGATTCCGATCGTGGATCCAACTCTTGGTCGTTCGGTGGCTGGCCAGCGCAAGGCCGAGCATCGCGAGCATGCGCGGCCACAGAGGCAAGAACACCGCGGCGATCACCCCCGCCAGGTAGACGAAGTTGAACCGCCCGGCGAAGTGGATCGGACGAAGATGCTCGCGGTCGAGCCGAAGCGCCTGGCGCGTCTCCCTCTTCACC
>CAZZAH010000547.1:0-3105 GCA_964652115.1 uncultured bacterium
GGTCAGCTCCGGCACGCGGCGGCCGTATCGCTTGTCGAGGCGCGCCACGATCCAGCTGTCGGGGCGCTCGAAGGGCGGGCTGATCGCGCCCTCGGCATTGGCGAAGGCCCACTGCTGCAGCTCGGGGAAGGAACCGAGGCTCGAGATGAAGCCCTTGGGACGGAAGGGACCGGTCTCCTTGACCGTGAGCTTGGCGTCGGCCGCGGCGTCGGTGAAGCTCCGCTTGCTGGCGTCATCGCGGAAGTTGACCGCCTCCTGGCGCATCGCCTCGAGCGTCTCCGGCGTCGGGCGAAGCGGCATGTAGAGGTCGGCCAGCTTGGCCAGGGTGCTGCCGTTCTCGTCCTTGCGATCTTCGACCCGGATGACGTGGAACCCGGCCGGCTCAACCAAGATGTCCGACACCTGCCCGATGGGCAGAGTCCGCGCCGCCTCACGCACCGAAGGGGGAAGCGGATCGATCGGCGAGAAGGCCGCGTTCGGGCCGCCACGCTGCGTCGCCGGCCCTTCGCTGTAGGAATCGACGATGACGAGGAAGTCCTCGCCGTCCTTCCACTCCTGCAGGGCGGTCCTCATCTGATCGATGATGGTCAAGGAGTCGGTCTCGGTCGACTTCTTGGGGAAGCTCACGTACTGGAGCTGCGATTGCGGCGGGGCCTCGAAGGTCTTGCGATGCGTCTGGTAGAACCGCTCGACATCGCCCGCCGGGATCGACGCCGCGTCGACCGGATACTTGTCGTTGGGGACGAGCAGGTAGCTCACCTTGAGCTTGTCGTTCTGCAGGCGATACGCGTCCCAGAGCTCGTCGTCGCCGACGATCGCGGTCGCCATCACCATCTGCTGGAGCTTGGTCGCGGGGATGCCGGCGCGCGCGTTCTCCTCGAGCGAGCGAAGCGTCATGTCGTCGAGGCCGCGGATCGCCGCCTGGTACTTCGCGAGATCGAATTGCCCGTTGGTCTGGAAGTTCGGGCTCTGCATCACCTCGGGCTGCGGCGAATTGAGGACGGCCGAGACCACCTCCTGGTCGCTCGCCTTGAAGCCGAGGCGCTTCGCCTCCTGATCGAGGATCTCCTGCTGCACGAGGCTCGTCCAGGTGTTCGCGCGGAGCGAGAGGTCGGTTCGATCGTCGAGCTCCTTGCCGCCGCTCTGCTGGCGATAACGCTCGCGCTGCTGCTGCAGCAGGCGCTCGTAGAGAGATCCGGTGATCGCGACGCCGTTGACCCGTCCGATTTCGCCGTTCTTCGGCCCGCCCTTTCCTCCCATCGAGAACTCCGCGCCCCAGGCGAAGAACATGAGGAGGATGAAGGCGACGACCGTGATCCAAAGGACGGTCTTCGTGTTTTTTCTCAGTTCATCGAACATCGTTTCTCCCTTGCCGCTCGCGTTCCCTTGGGCTCTAGCAAGCCGGCAGTCTAGCAAGAGCCTGGGAAGGGGGACAACCATCCTGCGCTCCTCGCGCGCGCGACCTTGACCCGGAGGGGCGCGCTTCCTACCATCCGCCGCGCGGGTGGAAGCCCGCGACTATGGACAACCTCAGCCTGGCCGGCTTCATCGCTCTGGGCCTCCTCCTTGCCTCGGCATTCTTCTCGGGCACGGAGGCGGCGCTCTTCTCGCTCGACCGAGTTCAGCTCCGAAGGCTCGAGCGTGACGGGCGTCCGAGCAGCCGCCGCGTGCTTCGCTTCCTCGCGCGGCCGGATGAGCTCCTGGTCCTCATCCTGACCGGGAACACGCTGGTCAACATCGGCCTCTCGGTCTTCGCGACGAGCTTCGCGGTCAAGCGGTTCGGGCCGCGCGGGGTCGAGATCGCGATCCTTTGCGTCACCGCGACGGTGCTCCTGATCGGGGAGGTCACGCCGAAGACGGTGGCGGTGAATTTCCCCGCCGCCTTGAGCCGGGTCCTGGTCTATCCGCTGCGCTTCGTGCGGCGACTGCTCTATCCCTTCATCCTGCTCGTGACCGCGCTCTCGAACCTCTGCCTCCGCGCGCTTCGCCTCGATCCTTCGCTGCTTCGTCCGAGCCGGCTCTTCTCTCGCGGCGAGCTGAACGAGCTCTTGGAAGGCGCCGAGGGGATCATGACCGCGCACGAGTCGCGGCTCGTGCAGAACATCCTCGAGTTCTCCGAGACGCGCGCGACCGAGGTGATGACCCCGCGCGTCGACATGATCGCGGCGCCGGAATCGATGGATCGCGCCGAGCTCGAAGCGTTGGTGATTCGATCGAAGCACTCGCGCTTGCCGATCTATCGACGGACGATCGACGAGATCGTGGGCTATCTTCCGACGCGCGACTTTCTCCTTCACCCGGAGCGCCGGCTTTCGGAGCTGATCCGCCCGGTGATGATCTATCCCGATCGCGCCTTCGTCTCCCGCATCTTCTACGAGACGCAGAAGGCGCGCGTGTCGCTGGTGGTGGTGGTGAACGAGTACGGCGAGACGATCGGCCTTCTTACCCGCGAAGATCTGATCGAGGAGCTGGTGGGCGAGATCTACGACGAGTTCGAATCGCGCGAAGAGGCGCTGCGCGAGGTGGCGCCCGGCCTCTACTCGGCCGCGGGGCAGTTCAACCTCGAGGAGCTGAACGAAGCGCTCAAGCTCGACCTTCCGATCGAGGACGCCTACACGCTCAACGGTTTCCTGAGCGGGCTTCACGGCGGCATCCCGCGGCGCGGCGTTCGGATCGAGTTCGAGGAGATGGAATTCACCGTGACCGAGATCTCGCGCCATCGGATCCAACGGTGCCTCATTCGTCTGCCTCAGCCGAAGCTGGAGGCGAAGGAATGAACGCCGTCGTCATTCTGCAGATCGCGCTCTGCCTCTTCGGGATTCTGCTCTCGGCCTACTTCTCCGCGGTCGAGATCTCGCTCCTCTCGGCCAATCGCTGGAAGCTGCAGCAGGAGGCGCGAGGGGGAAGCGCCGGCGCGCTCCTCGCGATGGGGCTGCTCCAGCAGCAGGAACAGGTGATCGCGACCACGCTCGTCGGCATCAACCTCGCGAACCTCGCCACCGCCTCGATCGCTTCGTCCTTGATCGAGGCGCGCTTCGGGGCCGGATGGCGGACCACGGTCGGCTCGACCATCTTCCTCTCGCTGGTGATCCTGGTCCTGGGCGA
>CAZZAH010000548.1:0-3100 GCA_964652115.1 uncultured bacterium
GAAGGTGGCCGCGTAGTAGGGAAAGCGCTCCGTCGCCTCGCGCGCGAGCGAAAGGGCTCGGTCGACCTGATCGTGATCGCGGTAGAGGCGCGCCAGGCCGAGCAGCGCATCGAGGTAGGAATCGCTCTCCGGATGCGCGAGCGCGCGGGTGTAGAAACGCTCGGCCTCCGCCGCGTCACCGGCCGCTTGGGCCCGTGATGCACGGAAGGTGAGCGCGAGCGGAAGCTCGACCAGCGCGAGCGTCTGATCGAGCATCGCGTCGGTCAGGGTGCCGTCCCCTCTTGCCGCCACCAATCCACGGCTCGCCTCCTCGCGCAGCTCGCGGAGCGCCTCCGCCTCGCGCGCCCAACCGTCGACTCGCGACACGAGATCGGCACGTCCCCTCGCTTCCAGCTCCGCGCGTAGGCCGCCGAGCTGGGCTGCGCGCACATCCCGCCACGGATCAAAGAGCCAATCGCCATCCACCGTCAGCGGCTCGACTCGATTCGGAAAGAAGAGCATCGCCTCGATTCCGGCTTCGAGGGGCCAGCCGGGCCAGAGGCGCTCGAGAGCGGCCAGCCGACGCGCGGCGCCGAGGCCGGCGAGCTCGGTCGAGAGCTCGCCATCGGGTCCCGCGTCGAGCGCGCTTCGCACCAGCTCGATCGGCATGCGGTGCTCGAGCCAGACATTGTCGTCGGTGTTCCGAAGGCGCGCGCCGCTCGCGAAGCGGATCGACTCCTCCTCCGGCAGGAGCAGGAAGAAGCCTAGGTCGAGCGGGGAGCGGACGCCGATCTCCGCCAGCGTGCGCGCGACCTCAGGCTCGGCGAAGCGGCGCTCGACCTCGCTCCACGGAAGCGAGATCGGCTCGTCCGAGGCCAGCACCATGAAGTCGCCGAGATTCACCTGGAAGACGAGCACGTGCGGAAACTCCGTCTGAACCGACGCCAGAATGGTCTGAAAGGCCTGGTCGCTGATGCGGTAGTTCTGGATCCACTGCGCGAAGAGGCCGTGCGGGCGGAGGTGGCGCCTGACCTCGCGATAGAAGTCGGTGGTGAACAGGTTCGCGATGCCGGCCATCCACGGATTCGACGGCTCCGAGGTGATGACGTCATACCGCGCGCGGCTCTCCTCGAGATGGAGCCGGCCGTCCTCGACCACGAGACTGCAGCGCGGATCGGCCAGCGGGCGACGGTTGATCGACTCGAAGTAGGGCGACGCGTCGATCACCGCCGGCTCCAGCTCGAGCACATCGACCGCGCGGACGTCGTCGTGCGCGAGCACCGCGCCCACCGTCATCCCACTGCCGTACCCGATCACGAGCACGTCCCTCGGAAAGGGCGCGAGCAGCACGGGCAAGTGCCCCAAGAGAAGCTGGGTCGGCGTGTCGCCGCGGTTGGTGCTCGCGTCGGGCTTCCCGCTCACGTAGAGCGTGGCGCCTCCTCCGACGCGAAAGACGGCGACCGAGGCGTTGAGCCCCTCGCGCGCGAAGAGGAGCTCGCCCGGCGAGGTCTTGAGCGCGGCGCTTCCGCTCCCGGTGACCGCGTCCCGGTAGAGCCCGCGATTCCAGAGCACGCGATCGAAGCGCGGCGCGACCACGGCGAGCCCCACCGCGACGAGGATCGGACCCACCGCGAGGAGACGCGTCCTCGTGCTCCGGCCCGACGCGCGATGGAGCGCGCTTTCGAGCACGAATGCGAGTCCGCCCACGACCGCGCTCGCGATGCCCGCGATCTGGATCGTGTGCCAGAGCCCGAAGCGCGGCACGAGCACGAAGCCGGCAGCGAGGCTCCCGACGATCGACCCGATCGTGTTGCCGAAGTAGAGGCGGGCGATCGCGCTCGCGGGCGCGCCTTCACTCGATGCCTCGCTCTCCTGTGTGCGCTCGATCGCGCGAAGCGCCGCGGGAAAGAGCGCTCCGGACATCAGGCAAGGGACGAAGACGAGCAGCGCCGCCACCATCGCCTGCCCGAGCGCGAAGCCGGTCGTGCCGAGCGACGGAAGGAGCTTCGCCTGAAGCGCGAGGTGAAGCTCCGGGAGCCGGCTCGCGACGAAGAGGCCTCCCAAGCCGAGCACGGCCAGCGCGCACTGAAGCATCGCGAAGACGCGCACCGCATCGATCCGCGTCCGTGCGATGAGCGGCGCCGCGATCGCGCTGCCGAGCCCAATCCCCGCGAGGTACACCGCGAGCATGCACGAGAAGGCGTAGACCGAAGGCCCGAGCGTGAGCCCGAGGAGTCGGAACCAGGCGACCTCGTAGAGCATTGCGATCGCGCCCGAGCAGCCGAAGAGCACGCCGAGCATGACCTGCCACGGACGCCAGCGAAGTGCGGGCTGCATCGCCGCGTTCGCCGCGCCGGTCGAGCTCGCCGCGCGCGCGATCCAGAAGAGCGCCGCCGCGCCGGTCGCCAGATCGAGCGCGCCCGCCACCCACGTCGTCCGCAGCAAGCCGAGCGAGGGCACCAGCGCATAGCCCGCGAGCATCGTCCCGACGCAGGCGCCGATCGTGTTCGCCCCATAGAGCAGCCCGCCGCTTCGAACGAGCCTTTCGTCGTGCGACGTCGCGGCCCGGGCGAGGAGCGGCAGCGTCATCCCCATCAAGAGCACCGGCAAGGCGAGCAACACGAAGACCGAAGCGAAACGCAGCGCGATCCCAAGCACGCTCGCGACCCCCACCGCGCGGAACAGCGAGCGCAGCCCCGGCTCGAGCGCACGAAAAGCCGGCAGCGAGAGGATCGCGTAGACGCCGATCGCGAGCTGGAACAGCCCATAGGCCCGCACCGGCGAGCTCACGCGCGTCAAGACGCGCGAAGCGAGGATGCTCCCCAGCGCCAAGCCCGCCATGAACGCGGCGACCACGGTCGACACGCCGTGAAGGGAATTGCCGAGGAGGTAGGAGAGCTCCTTCGACCACGCCACCTCGAGCATCAGGCTGGTGGCGCCGGAGACGAAGAAGCAGAGGGAGAGCTCCCAGAGTCGTGGACGCATCGGCGGATTGTACGGCAGACGCGCCCACGAGAAGAGCGCCGCGACGAGCGCATGCCGAGCCCCATGCGCTATCCTCCCCGGGATGTTCAACGTCGGCGACAAGGTGCTCCACCGCTTCAACCGCGAGCTCGGCCCG
>CAZZAH010000549.1:0-2435 GCA_964652115.1 uncultured bacterium
TGGTCGAGCGACTCGCGCAGTTCGAGTCGACGCGCGAGAGCCGCTTCTTCCGCCTGTATGGCGCCACCCCCTCGGCCCCGCCGCGCAATACGATCGATCGGGCACGCCAGAAGTAGCGCAGATCGACCGCAGCAGGTCCGGCGTCCGCGCTCATCGCTTTTGCCCGACGCGCGCCCTCTGTTCGCCCCTATACTCCGCGCCTACCAACTCACAGGTTCGAGTGACCCACGTCGAGTAACGACGAAAGAACTCGGGGACCGACATGCAGAATGTCATCGCCGCCCCGCACGATCGACCTGGTCGCGCACCGAGCAGCACAGCTCGCGAGCTTGCGACCTAGCAGCTCGTGCCCGAAGGCTACAGGCGACTGGGTCTGGTGGCAGGAATCGTCGCGGGTGCCGTCACCTTCACCATCTCGATCTCGATCCTCGAGCTGCTCACCTACTCGGGGAGCGATCTCTGGGGACTCTTCGGAGACCTGGCACTTTGGATCGGCTCGGTCTCGCTCTTCTTCGCCTGCCGGCGCTCGCTCTTTCCCGCGCGCGCCTATCCGCTGGTGGCGCTCTTGACCGAGATCCTGATCGCGGCCGATCTCGGGTCGGGTCTGATGGGCTGGCAGTATCGCGGCGGCGAAGCGGTGGTGAGGACGGGCCTGGCCGGCGGTTCACCGCCGTTCGACATCGGAGCCGGCGAGGTGCCGTGGACCGGCGTGTGGATCCTGCTCTTCGCCGCCGTCGTTCCGCTTAGACCGCGGCAGCATCTGATCGGCGGGTTGATCTCCATTTCGACGCTGCTCGCGTGGCCCGCGCTTTCGGTCGCGATCCAGGGCCTTCCCGCCGCGGTGGGGCCCCATGGGAAAGAGCTGACCGTGGGAATCACCGTCTGGTTGTTCGTGCGCGCGCTCCTCGCGGCCGCGCTCAGCTACTTCGCGGCGCGGAGCGTGTATGGACTGCGGCGGCAACTGGCCGAGGCGCGGCGTATCGGCAGCTATCAACTCCGCGAGAAGTTGGGCGAAGGTGGCATGGGCGAGGTGTGGCGCGCCGACCATCAGATGCTCGCGCGTTCCGCCGCCATCAAGCTGATCAAGCCGAGCGCGGAGGACGGCCGCAGCCCCGCAGCGGGAACGCTCCAACGCTTCGAGCGCGAAGTGCAGGCGGCGGCGCAGCTCCGTTCTCCACACACGATCGAGATCTACGACTACGGCGTCACTGCCGACGGCGCGTTCTACTATGTGATGGAGCTGCTCGATGGCATCGACTTAGAGCAGCTCGTCCGACGCTACGGCCCGCTCCCCTGGCGCCGAGTGGTTCACATCCTCGTTCAAGCGTGTCACTCGCTGGCCGAAGCGCACGAGCGCGGGCTCATCCATCGAGACATCAAGCCGGCGAACCTCTCGCTCTGCCGGCTCGGTCGCGACGTCGACGAGGTGAAGGTGCTCGACTTCGGCCTGGTGAAGGCGACCGCGAAGTCGCCGGACCCTGACGTTACACAGGAAGGAACGTTCATCGGTACGCCGGCCTACGCCGCGCCCGAGCTCGCGACGGGACCTTCCTCGCAGGCCGATCACCGCGCGGATCTCTACTCGCTCGGCTGCGTGGCATTTTGGCTGCTCACCGGCAACCGCGTGTTCGAGGGTCAGAGCCCGGTTGCGCTGCTCGTCCGTCACGCGCACGAGGCGCCGCCGGCCCCGTCGTCACGCACGGAGCTTCCGATTCCGGCGGAGCTCGACCGCATCGTGCTCGATTGCCTCGCCAAGCACCCAAGTGCGCGGCCGGCGTCCGCGGATGAGCTCTCCGCTCGCCTCGCGGCGGTCGCGGGCTCGAACCCGTGGAGCCGGCAGGAGGCTCAGGCCTGGTGGGACCTCCATCGACCTAGCGCGTCTGACGCGAAGCCCGAGGCGTCGAATGCGCAGCCTACCGTCGAGTGGGCTTGATCCCAATGCCGCTGCGGCGGTCGCGCCGCTTGACCGTGACGGCCTAGGGGCAGTGGTTCGCGTGGGAGAAGGCCTCGCCGAAGATCACCAGATCGGAGAGGTTGGTCACGCTGTCGTTGGTGTAGTCGTGGCAGGCGGCCGGTCCGCCGTTGAACTCCGCCGCGAAGATGAGGAGATCCGCGAGGTCGACCCGTCCGCTCCCTCCCACGCCGTCGAAGTCCGGGCTCTTGACGTTCGAGTACAAGCGGATCGTCACCCCATTGACCTTGATCACCGCCGCGCTGGGACTCGTATCGACGCATCCCATCGCGGCGATGGTGATGGTCACATGTCCCGTTTGGTCGGTCGTTCCGCTTAGAGTGGTGCTCGGGCACCGAGGATTGCTCGCTCCCAACGTCACGGTCACTTGGGCAGCGGGAATGGGGTGGCCGCTCGTATCCCCGGCCAAGATCTCCAGCACGCTCGCCTGCACCAGTTCGAGCAGATCGGAAAGATTGTCGAT
>CAZZAH010000549.1:2445-3088 GCA_964652115.1 uncultured bacterium
CGCCTGCACCGGTTGCGGAAGACGCGGGGCCGCGACGATGCCGTTCAGCGCATCAGCGGGGCTGACCGAAGAGTGCGCGGGATCCGGAACGTCGACGGTCGCGAAGATCGATCGAAGGAGATCGGGCGATAGCGGCCCCGCCGTCGCGTCGGCTCGCGATTGGGTGAACGCGAGCGGGATCAACAGAACCGCGAGCGGCGCGCGGATGAATCTGCACATTGGAGCCTCCTGGAAATTGCGCCCGCTGGAGAGGGCGCGCCCTTGCCTTGTTCGCATCGGGGGGAGGACTTCGCGGAATGATTGTGCGCCTTCCCAATCAAAGCGCCAAGGGTGAGTTCGGTTAGAATCCGGCGTCGACGCGGCACCCCGCAGCTCGCGAGAAAGAGGATGAGGAGGATGGAAATGACATGGAAGGCGTGACGACGGGGCTCGAGGTGATTCTCCGCGATGGGATCAAGCTGCCCGGGCGCGGCCGTGTCGGCCTCTTGTGCAACAACGCGGTGACCGATCGCGCGCTCACGCCGACACCTCGGCTCCTTCATGAACGAAGCGACCTCGTCCTCACACGGATCTTCTCCCCGCAGCACGGCTTCGCGGGCGAGAAGCAGGACAACATGGTCGAGTCGGGCGATGGCCTCCACCC
>CAZZAH010000550.1:0-2175 GCA_964652115.1 uncultured bacterium
GTGCCGAATCCCGCGCAGGCCGGCGTGTTGTTGCGGTTCGCGCAGCCGCCTGGAGGACCGGCCCGCCTTCGCGTCATCGACGTCTCCGGCCGCGAGGTGGCTGGATGGAGTTGGGCGGGTACGACGAGTGAAGCGATCCGATCCGTCACGTGGGACGGCCAGACGGTGGATGGTCGCGCGGTGAGCAGTGGCGTCTACGCGCTGGAGCTTCGAGCCGGCGCCCAGGTTACTCGCCGGACCATGATTCGAATCCGCTGACATCGACGACCCAATCAAGGGTCTGCGAGGGCCACTCTCCGCGTGAGGCGGAGGGTGGCCTTAGCGAAGGCGCAAGAAGCGGACGGTCTTGGAACCATTCGCCGACAAGCGCGCGAGAAAGAGTCCGGACGGAGACGTCAGGCCGGCGTCGTCGAGGCCATCCCACGCGAGCTCGTGCGAGCCCGCCTCGATCGGACCCAGCGCGATCCGCCGCACCAACCTTCCGGCCGCGTCGAAGATCTCCAGGCGCGCGTCGTCTCGCGTCGCAGGCAGCGAGAAGCGAAAGTTGGCCACGCCTCGGACCGGATTGGGCATCGGTGCGGAGAGCGCGAGGCTCGGCGTCAACGCTTGCGCTTGTACGAGCGACGGCGTGGACCAGACGAGCGATCCATCCTGCATCGGAAGCGCAATCGCGTAGGCGTACCACTGCCCCGCATCGACCTCGGCGTCGAGGTAGCGATGCGAGCCGGCGCCGCCGAAGTCCATGTCCGCGGCGATGCGCACGTAGCCTTCAGGCGGCGGCGCGACCTCATGCGGCGAGCGCAGCGCGCGACGCGCGAGTCGACTCGACACGCCGCCGAATTCGCCTGAGACCTCCCACTGAAGTTGCACACCCCGCGAGGTCGCTTGCACAGCGAGGCTCACCGGCGCCACCGGCACCGCCTGGTCGGTCAGGAAGCGAATGCGGTCGCCGTAGGGGATCGCCACCTTCCCGTCGGGCAAGCTCGCGAGGGCGCCGGGGGGATCCTGGCTCTTTCCTACTTCGAGTCCGAGTCCGTCTGCCACGCGTCCCCGCGAGGTCACACGATTCGCGCGGACGGAGCTACCCTGCCGCCACGCGACGACGTAACTGAGGCCGCTCCAGACGCCGTCGATTGGACCGGGCACGGCCGGTCCGGCGGACAGGATCAGCGGACTGGTGTCGAGCACACGGCCACGCGAATCCAATCGAGCCGCGTGCACCTCAGCGTCGGACCACCACGCGCAGAGCAGTTGATCCTCCCCTCGAATCAGCCAGGGGTACTGCAAGGAACCGGGTTCTTCGAGGAACGTGTCGCCCACGATGGGAGTCTGCCCGGCCGGGTCGACGACCGCGCGTCGAAGTTGCCACCGATCACCGATCAGCTCCGACCACACGACCAGGAGCGAGTCGCCGAGACTTGCCAACGTCGGTGATGCCGTCATCGTCCCGTTGTCGATTACACGCTCTGTCTTGGAGTGCCCCTCACTTTCAAAGAGCACATGGACTCGAGGAGGGAGCGGCTCATACTGTGGAAGTTTCACATCGAATGCGGCTGCGATCCCGCCGGCCATTGGGGTCGCATCGATCTGAGTCGGTTGGTTCGGGCCAAAGAACCAATCAATGAGAGCGAAGGAATGCCTCTGGACGAGTAGGCCGTCGTCATCGACCTCATCCACCTGTATCATCGAGAGCCCGTGCTCCGGTTCCGGACCTACGACCTTCGTCCACTGGTAGGCGGCGAAGGCCTTGTCGCCCTGCGGACGCACGCGAAGTGCTTCGACCCGAGCCCAGCTGCATCTCTCATCGGAATACTGGCCGGCCGAAATCTCGCGGCCAGGAAATGCCGGTGCTCCGTCCGCGTCGAGGCGTCGAGATTGAATCGTGTCAAGGCTGAAGGGATCCTCGCTCAACGCGAGCAGGCCTCCGCCCACAGCTACGGTTGCGGTGGATCGTGTCGAGGTAGCCACATTCGCTCGGATCGGACCCGGGCCGAGTAGCTGACCGTCGGCCGAAAGACGCGCGAATTTCGTTGGCAGGTCCCGATCGGTGACCGATCCGAGCAAGCAGAAGGAGTCCGCGTCGTGCTCACCCCAAAGAAGGGTGAAGCCTGCGTCGCTACCAACGCAGTCGATGCTTCTGTTGTCGTAGTCGTGGGCCGAGTTCGTCTCCACGCT
>CAZZAH010000550.1:2185-3083 GCA_964652115.1 uncultured bacterium
GCTCTGCATCGAGCAGGCCTTGCGCGAGATCAACTCGTCGCGCGGTGAGCGCATCGCTGAAGTAACCACGTTCACAGACCAGCAACGTTGAACCAGAGGACGCGAGTGCGGTCCCCATATCGCCGACGGATGGCCAGTGAATCGGATCACTCTTCAAGGCCCCGTCGGGAAGAAGGAGCTGGCAGAGGTTGTTTTCGATGCCTGGGGCATACACGGCCCAGTGTTCATCGAGCGGGACGATCCGAATGTCGTCGTCGCGCCAGTCGGCTTCGGCATGCACGATCGGAGCGCCGAGCGTGACGGAACGAGAGACAGGGACCAGGTGCAGGTTCCCGTTACCCGAAGGGAACGCGATCCAACCGCCATCCGACCCGAACGCGACGTCGAAGGGCCAGTCCTGAATCCGATCCTCGCGCAGCACTTGGTCTCTCTGGAGGAGCGTGAAGTCCGAAGCGATCGTGGCGTAGTGAATCGGGCCGGAAAGCTCCGACCACACGATCATGTGCGCCTCGCCGCTCCAGACGATGCGCAGGTGAAGGGGTCGATACGTCGTCCCGGCGACCAGGAGGACGCGGTCCGTGACCGTGAGCGTCGCGGCATCGACGTTCAAGGCGGAAACGCGCCAGAGACCGTCCCGCGTAGGTCGGTCGACGCAGGCGATCTTGATCGAGGTGCCGTCGAAGTCCGAGACGTCATAGTCTTGGATCCAGGTCATGGGAGGAGTGGCGACAGGCGCAATGGTGATCGGGTTTCGGTCGATCTCCCGGCCGTCAAGGGTTCGCCGGTAGAGGGAGAGTCCCCGGTAGTCCTTGGTTACGAGCAGGAGCTCGTCTCCCACGCGCTTGAGCGCGCAACGCGCGGACGACTCGTTCCTCGCGGAGTAACGAGAGCCGTGATC
>CAZZAH010000551.1:0-1517 GCA_964652115.1 uncultured bacterium
GCCCTCGCCGTGGTTTGCTCAGGGGTCACGCAAGCGCTCCAAGCTTCGGGGAGCGACGCCCTCGGAAAGCTGTCTTCGGGGAACAGGGCGGCGTGACGAAATCGTCGGCGCGCAGTCGCTGGGGGAGACGATTCGCTCGCCGTGACGCCTGAAACGCGCCACGGAGATTGCCATGACCAAACGATCCAAGCCCAAGCGGACGGACTTCCGCTTCTGGGGCTGTTCCGTCATCCAAGAGAGTGTCGGCCTGAAAGCGGACGGCGAGCGCGAGCTGCTTGAGCTGCTCGAAACCGCCCCCGCTGAATCGATCTACCACCACTCGATCCACTCGGTGTTGCGCCGGACCTACGTGCCGACGCCCTACACCAACGACTTCGCGAGCTGGGTGCTGACGGAGGTGCGCGATCCGGTCCTGGCCGAGCGCATGGCACTGCCCTCGCCCTTCGCCTTCGCCGATCTCGAGGCCTTTCGTCAGGAGCTTCTTCGCATCCTCGATGATCGCTTGAGCACGCTCGCCTTCAACCCGCGCGTGCTGATGGGAAAGCCCTTCTACTTCCTGCGTGGTCATCTCGTCGGCGTGCCGCTCGATCTGCACGCGCGCACGTTGGAAGAGCTCTACCAAGGGCTGAGCGAGGTCGATGAATCGTCGATCTACTTCCACGCGGTCGAGGCGATCGGTCGGTTGGAGAAGCTCGAAGGCGACTTCGAAACGTGGGTGCGCGATGCCCTCGGCCTGCCGGACCTCGCCTCACGGTTGCGCGACCTCGATCCCTTCGTCGGAACGCTGCACGGCTATCGACAACTCTTGCGGACCGAGATCCGCTCATTCCTCGTGGCGGGAGCGGGAGCATGAACGAAGACACACTCAGGCTGGAAGACTATGCGGCCTTCGCGCCGGCCGGCGCCACGCGGCTCGTTCGACACTTGGCCGACGGCCTCGCGGGCCTTTCGTTTCTGCACGTCAACTCGACCAAGGAAGGCGGCGGCGTGGCGGAGATCCTGCGCCGCATGCTGCCGCTGCTCCGCGACCTCGGCATCGACGCGCGCTGGGAGGTGATCACCGGTCCGCCCGAGTTCTACGAGGTGACGAAGCGCATTCACAACGGGCTTCAGGGCGCGAACCAACCGCTGACGCAGGCGATGCGCGACCTCTTCCTCGAGACCAATCGCCAGGCGACGCGCTACTTCTCGACCGACGCCGATCTTGCACTGATCCACGATCCGCAGCCGGTCGCGCTGATCGAAACAAGGCGCAAGGACTCGCGCTGGATCTGGCGCTGTCACATCGATCTTTCGCGGCCGCAGCGCGCGACCTGGGCACTGCTCGAGCCCTTCGTGCGGAAGTATCACGGCGCGATCTTCCACTCCCCCTCCTTCGCGCGACGGCTCGGCATCCCGGCCTACATCATTCAGCCGAGCATCGATCCCTTGGCCGACAAGAACCGCGAGATGGGCGCGGAGGAAATCGCGGCCCGCGTGTCGGGGCTCGGCGTTCCGCTCGACCGGCCGATGCTGCT
>CAZZAH010000551.1:1617-3078 GCA_964652115.1 uncultured bacterium
GCGATGTGGAAGGGAAAGCCGGTCGTGGCCGCGGCCGCGGGCGGCATCCCGCTCCAGATCATCCACGGGCAGACGGGCCACCTGGTGCACTCGATCGAAGGCTGCGCCTACGCGCTCCGCGTCCTGCTCAACGACGCGGAGGAACGCGCCCGCATCGGCGGCCTCGCGCGCGAGCATGTGCGCCGCCACTTCCTCATCACTCGCCATCTCGCCGACTACCTCCAGATCCTTCGCCTGCACGCCGGGCGAGGGCGACGAAAGGAGCACTGATGAACGAGAGGCTGCTGGTTGTTTCCAATCGCCTTCCCGTCACCTTGAAGCGAGTGCGTGATCGCTGGCGCACCGAGGAGAGCTCGGGCGGGCTCGTGACCGCGCTGAGGCCTTTGGTCAAGAAGTCGGGCGGACTCTGGCTCGGATGGAGCGGCGATAGCGGCGACCCGAATGATCCCGCGCGCGCCGCGGTCCTGCGCGGTTGGGGCGAGCGCTACTCGAGCCGCGCGATCGAGCTCCCGGCCGAGGTCGCGCGCGATTTCTACGAAGGCTTCGCCAATCGCGCGCTCTGGCCGCTCTTTCACAGCTTTCCGACCAAGGTCGAGTTTCATCCCGAGGGTTGGCAGGCCTACCGTGAGGCGAACCGCCTCTTCCACGACGCGGTCATGAACGAGCTCAAGCCCGACGATCTGGTCTGGATCCACGACTATCAGCTGATGCTCCTGCCGAAGCTCGTGCGCGAGTCGGCGCCGGCGGCGACGATCGGCTTCTTCCTCCACATCCCCTTTCCACCATCGGAGATCTTCCGCACCCTGCCGCGACGGGAGACGATCCTGGAGCACCTGCTCGCGGCCGATCTCCTCGCCTTTCAGACCTACGTCGATCTGCAGCACTTTCGCATCGCGCTCCTGCGTGTGCTCGGGCAGGAGAGCAGCCTCGATCGCGTCGAGCGCGCGGGACATGTCACGCGCTTGCAGGCCTTCCCGATTGGAATCGATCCAGGGGAGTTCTTGCGGCTGGTCCAGGGCGACGAGGAGACCGCGAAGCTCCGCGCCGCGCTGGCCCAGCGTTACGACGGCCAGCAGCTGATGCTCGCGGTCGACCGCATCGACTACACCAAGGGAATCATCGAGCGTCTCCGCACCTTCGACCGCATGCTGCGTTCGCGGCCGGAGCTGCGCGGACGGGTGACCATGGTGCAGGTGGCGGTGCCCTCGCGCGGCGAGATCGCCGAGTACCAGAGCCTGCGTCGTGAGGTGAACGAGTGGGTCGGCCGCTTGAACGGAGAGTTCGGCACCGCGGTCTGGACGCCGGTCGTCTACCTTCGCCGGCCGATCGCGCGCTCGGAGCTGGTCGCGCTCTACCAGCAGGCGGCCTTGATGTGGGTCACGCCGCTGCGCGACGGCATGAACCTCGTCGGCAAGGAGTATGCGGTCTGTCATCCCGAAGGCGATGGCGTGCTCGTCCTCT
>CAZZAH010000552.1:0-3070 GCA_964652115.1 uncultured bacterium
GCGCCGTTCGCCAGCTTGTCGCTCGTGACCGCACCGTTCGCCAGCTGGATCGGACCGACGCCGCCGGCCGTGATGCCGAGCGTCACCTCGCCGCTCTCGCCGCCGCCGGTCAAGCCGGCGCCCGCGCGCACCGCGTTGATGTCGCCGCCTCCACCCGAGCCTCCGCTCGCGGAGATGACGAGGCCGTTTCCACTCGGCGTGATCGACACGTTGTTGCCCGCGATCAAGCTCACGTCGTCGTGAAGGAGGTTGAGGCTCTTGACCAACTGCCCGTCGGCGACCTTGGCGCTCACGACCGCGCCGTTCGCGAGCTTGGCGCTCGTCACCGCTTGCGCCGCGAGCTTGGAGCTCTCGACCGCGCCCGCCGCGATCTCGGTCGCGCCGACCCCTTCCGGAGCGATGGAGAGGCGCACCTCACCCGAAGCGCCGCCGCCGGCGAGGCCCGTGCCCGCCACGACGCCGCTGATGTCGCCGCCCGCGTTGCCGGGCGCGCTGATCGTGACCGCGTTCCCGCTCGTCTCGACCGTCACGTTCGGCCCGGCCTTCAGCTCGACTGCGTCGTGAAGGCCGTTGAAACTTTTCACCGCGGCGCCGTCCTGGATCTTCGCGGCGGAGATGGCCCCATCGACCACCGTCGCCGCGTTGAGGCTGTACGGCGTCGCCGTCAGAGGAACGCGCGGCTCGAGCTCCGCCGCATCTCCGATCGCGAGTCCGAGCCACGCGGGATGATCGAAGGCGAGGCCCAACGGCGTGACCGTGCCGAGGATCGCGGTGAAGACGCCCTGCCGAACCTCGAGGCTCTGGGTCTCCTGCCACAGTGGCTGGCCGCCGTCCGCCGCTGCGTAGAGCCGGAAGTGGAGCTCATAGCGGTTGTCCGCGACCAGCCGGCCGTCGGTCTCGGCCAGAATCCCCTGGTAGCTGATCGTGCGGGGGATCTGGGCAACGGCCGGGGTCAGGGCGAGCGCCGCCAGCAGCAGGGTAAGGCTGAAGCTCCGGAGCATGTGTAGGTACCTCGCTTTCATGGCTACTCCGGCGGCCGAACGCGCACGTTCGTCCTCGGGTGGGGTCGGACGCCGTAAGGGGAAAAGGAGCCGATCCGAAGGGTAGCACGGCGCCAGGGACCACCCCGCAACGACTTGAAGCTCGCGCGCCCTAGTGCCGATAGTAAGGGACATGGCTGAGCGCATCCCCAAGGGCGACCCCGAGGAGTGGGAGTCGCTGATCGACCGTCTTCTTCCGGAGGAGGGTTCGCCCGCCGCGCCCAGGCCCGAGGTCCTCGAGATCTACTCCTCCAACGATCGCATCCCCGCCAAGTATCGTGAGCTCGAGGCGATGCGCGCCACCGCGCTGCAGGCGGAGGCGAGCCGCGCCGAAGCGATGCAGGCTCCCGCACCGTCGACGGCGCAGGAAACAACGGCGGAACATGCCCCCGGGACGACGTCGCGGCGCCGCATCGCCGAATCGCTCTGGCTCGCCTGGCCGGTTGCGGCCGCGATCCTGGCCTTCACGCTCGGTTGGCTCGCCTCGGCGCCCTGCTCCGCGATCTCGCCCGACTCGGTCCAGTACCTGAGCGCGGCGAGGAACATCGCGGAAGGCCATGGGCTCACCACCTCGGTCACGCCGCTCGAGATCGGGCTCGAACGCGTGCCGTTCTCCGCCTGGCCGCCGCTCTATCCCATGCTGCTCGCGCTCGGCGAGCGATGGAATCTGCTCCTCTGGTCGAGGCTCTTGAACGTCGCGATGTTCGCGCTCGCGCTCTTTCCGCTCGCCTACCTCGCGAAGCAGCTCCTCGGCGCAAGGTGGATGCCCTTCGCGTTGATCGCCTATGCGGGCTTTCGGCCGGCGCTCCTCACGAGCTCCTTCGTCTGGTCGGAGTCGTGCTTCACGCTCTGGGTGCTCACCTCGCTCGCTTGCCTGATCGCGGGACTCGAAGCGGCCAATCGATCCGAATCGCGGCCGGAGTGGGAAGACGCGCCGCCGGTCGATCCGGGCGTCCTCTGGATCGTGGGCGCAGGGCTCTTCGCCTCGCTCGCGACCTTGACGCGTTACACCGGCGTGGCACTGCTGGTGGCGGGAGGCGTCACCATCGTTCTTCGGAGCACGAGCGACAAGTCGGTGCCGGTGCTGCACCGTCTGCTCGCCTTCCTCATCCCCGCGACCGCTCCGATCTTCGCGTGGTGCCTGAGGAATCAGCGCCTGACCGGCCACCTCTTCGGCGAGGAGCGCGCACCTTCGCTGCAATCGCCGGCCGCCGTGATCCTGGACACGCTGCGCACCCTGACCGACGACTGGGCATTGCCGCTCGCCTTCGCGGACGCGCGCTTGCAGACCGTCGCCGTCTGGATCGCGGGCATCGCTTCGGTCGTGATCGTGCTCGTGCTCGTGCAACGCTTCGGCCCGCAGATGATGGAGCGGGATCGCCCGGGACACACGACCGGCGTCGCCCTCAGCGCCTTCGCGATCGTCTACCTGCTCTTGATGGTGGTCTCGACCATGCGCATCTCCACCGACCCGATCAACAGCCGGCTCCTCTTCCCCGCCTATCCGAGCCTCGTGCTCCTCGGCGTGATGCTCTTCCGCGGCGCGCAGGACGGAGCGAACGTCGTCGTGCGACGCGGCGTGGTCGGGATCGCGCTCTTCTTCTTCGCGCTTCACCTGACGACCGGGGTGCGGTACGTCACCGCGCCGCGCGAGACGCAGAACCTGACCTCGCCGTACTGGCGGAGCGTGATCTGGGCGGAGCCGAGTTACGTTCCACCGGAGGCGGCGCTGCTCGCGTCGATCCCCGACGACGCGCTCGTCATCTCCAACGTGTGGGACCGCGTGGCGCTGCACACGAGCCATCCGGTGAAGCCGCTTCCCGGACGCGACGAGCGCGCGTGGGCAGGCAGTGTGCTGCAGCACGGGAACGCCTATGTTCTGGTCGATCAGTCGACGCGACAAAATCGGGTCGGCACGCCCGAGCTCGACGCCATCGGTTCCTTTCCTCCGGGACTGGACCGCGTGGCCGATCGAATGGGCGTGCGGCTCTATCGCGTGAGGACCGCCCTCGGCCCGAAGGATCTTCCGA
>CAZZAH010000553.1:0-1066 GCA_964652115.1 uncultured bacterium
CTCCCTCCTGGCATCGGCACTCCGGATACGCGGGAATCGGCCGACGAGGGATCCCCGGGCGGGCCTCTCATCCTTTGGAATCACCGCTGGGAGTACGACAAGGCGCCGGAGGCGTTTTTCGACGCGCTGGTTTCGCTGCGATCGGAGGGGGTTCCGTTCCGACTAGCGGTTTGCGGCGAGAACCAGCGGGTGGCTCCGGCGGAGTTCGCGGCGGGAAGGGAGGCTCTGGCCGACCGACTCGATCACTTCGGCTTCGCGGGGCCTGAGATCTACCGAGATTTGCTGCGGCGGGCGGACATCGTGGTGTCGACCGCTCTGCATGACTTCTTCGGACTTAGTATTGTGGAGGCCGTCGCCCACGGGGCCTTCCCCGTTGTGCCTCGTCGACTCGCGTACCCCGAGATCCTCCCGCGTGAGCATCACGGCCCGTGTCTGTATGATGCGGCCGCCGGGCTTGCGCCGAAGCTCCGATGGGCGATCGGACATCCAAGCGAGAGGGGCCGGATCGCGAGAGAATTGGCGGCCTCGATTGCGAGATACGAGTGGCGAACTCTTGCGCCCAGGTACGACGCGCTGCTCTCGCGCGTCGTCGAAGGTGCGTCTTGGAGGGCATGAGCTTTTGACAGAGCGCCCTGGCACGCTGTTCGAACTCTTGTCGTGCGCGATCGAGTCGCGCCCCAACGCCGCGGTTTTTCGAGAAATCGAGCCGAGTGGTGAAGTTCGATCGATCTCCGGCGAAGTTTGCCTGGCTGACGTCGATCGGGTAGCGCGCGCGCTTCTCGCACTCGGCGTTTCTCGCGATGAGAAGGTCGCCATCGTCGCCCCCACGAGCTATCGATGGGCTCTGCTCGATCTTGGCATCACCAGCATCGGCGCCGTAACCGTGGGCATCTATCCGACGACCCCGGTGGTCGAGGCCGAGTCCCTCCTGACCTACACTGACTGCGCTCTGTTGCTCTGCGACGATCCTGTCTTACTCCACGCATTGGGGTCGAGAGGCGACACGAAGCCGGCCCAGGGCGGTGAGAGAGGTCGCCTGCGCCACGTCATTCGCTTGCCGGGCGCG
>CAZZAH010000553.1:1166-3070 GCA_964652115.1 uncultured bacterium
GCCCACTCCGCGCGCGAATCGATCGACGCGCGAGCCGGAGATGAGGCGCTCCTCTTCCTGCCGTTGGCGCACGTCTTCGCTCGGCTCTGCCTCTACGTTGCCCTTCTCTCGAGAACCGTGACCACCTTCGCGCGAAGTCCGGAGCGCCTGCTTGACGATCTGGCGATCACGCGTCCCGATTGGCTGGCGAGCTCTCCGCGCCTCTTCGAGAAGGCGCACGCGGGAGCCCTCGCGCGGATCGAGCAGTCTCGCGGCCCCGATGGCTGGGCACTTCGGTGGGCGTACGGTGTCGGTCGCCGTTGGACCGCGCAGCGCCTGGAGGGGCGGCCGATTCCGCTTGGCCTCAGGCTCCACCACGCGCTCGCGCATCTCCTGGCCTATCGACGGATGCGGCGGCGGTTCGGCGGTCGGTTGCGATTCGCGATCAGTGGTTCGGCTCCGCTCGATCCGGAGATCGGGCGCTTCCTGCACTCGCTCGGCGTCCTGGTGCTCGAAGGGATCGGAATGACGGAGAACGCCTCATTCAGCCACGTGAACCGAATCGATCGCTACCGCTTCGGCACGGTAGGCTTGCCCGGACCGGGAATCGAACAAACGATTGCGGAGGATGGAGAGCTTCTGATCCGAGGGCCAAACCTGATGCGTGAGTACTACCGGCTGCCCGCGGAGACGAGGCAAGCGATCGATACCGACGGTTGGCTCCACACCGGGGACCTGGGCGAGATCGATTCGGATGGCTTCCTTCGGATCGTCGACCGGAAGAAAGACCTGCTGATCACTGCGGGGGGGAAGAACGTCGCGCCGGCGCCCCTCGAACGTAGCTTGGCGGCGCGGCCCTTTATCCAGCAGGTGCTGGTGATCGGGGACAGGCGCAGCTATCTGACCGCCCTGGTGACGGTCGATGAGGAGGCGCTGAACGCGGCCGGCGAGGGGAAAGGACTGCATGGGCACCGTCCTCCGGTCGACTCCCATGCCCGTGCGTTGATCGCGCGCGAGGTCGAGGCGGTCAACCGCGAGCTTCCGCGCTATCGCCAGATCAAAAGATTCACGATCGTGCCGGAATTCACCGTGACGGACGGCCTGCTCACGGCCACGGCGAAGCAGAAGCGCGGGGCGATCGAGGCGCAATACGCGGCTGAGGTGGAAGCGATGTATGTGGTGGATCAGGAGCCCGCGTCCGTCGGTCCATGACGACTATGTGTCGGACGCGGTCGGACGCCGCTCTTCTCCCCGTTCCGAAGCTTGCGCGGCCGCGCGGGCGGCGGCTTTCTCTTTCCAATAGTCGGCCGAGGCGATCATGTCACCCCCTCGTAGCACCGAGGGGATGGTCAGCAGCACGATCTTAAGGTCGAGCCACGGTGAGAGCCGCTCGATGTACTCGAGGTCGAGCTCGATTCGGCGACCCCAGTCGATGGAATTGCGTCCGTTGATTTGAGCCCAGCCGGTCACTCCCGGCCGCACGAGCAGGCGGTTCATCTGAGTCTGGTCATACTGCTCGAACTGGTAGCGCAGACCGGGGCGCGGGCCGACGACGCTCATGTCGCCGCCGACCACGTTGAAGAGCTGCGGGATCTCGTCGAGGCTCAGCTTGCGAATCAGGCGACCCACGCGGGTGACGCGAGCGTCCTTCCTCTCGACCAAAGCACCGGCCCCCTTGTGCTCCGCGCCGATCACCATCGAACGGAATTTCCAGAGTCGAAACGGGCGGCCGTCCTTCCCGATTCGCTCTTGCCGGTAGAAGACGGGTCCGGGGTTGTCCAGCCAGATCGCGATCGCCACCAAGAGAGTGATTGGCGCGGTCGCGATGAGCACGACCCACGCGAAGACGAGGTCGAAGAGGCGCTTCAGTCCTTGGATGTAAGGGCCACGCGGCGGCACTCAGGACTCCAACAGCTGAAGCGGTG
>CAZZAH010000554.1:0-3069 GCA_964652115.1 uncultured bacterium
AGTGCGGGTCGAGGTGCTGCGCGCGATCGACAAAGAGCCGCACCGCATCCGCGCCCATGATCTCGAGCCCCTCGGCGCGCTCCGGCAGATCCATCGGCGCGAGTCGATAGACACGCTCGTCCGGAATCTGGAGCCGCTGCCGCGAGGTCACGAGGACGCGAAGCCGCCGGCAGCTCGGAGCGAGGCGCGCGACCAGCTCGGCGACCGCTTCATGCACGTGCTCCGCGTTGTCGAGCACGAGCAGGCACGAACGATCGACGAAGAAGCGCGCGAGGTCCTCCTCGGCGCTCGAGGCGATCGTGCTTCGAGCCCCCGCCCCATGCGCGACCGCGCTCGCGACCTCCCCGCCGGCCGGCAGCGCCGCGAGATCGATCCAGAAAGTGCCGCCATCGAGGCTGCGGTGAAGCTCGGCCCCGAGCCTTGCCGCGAGTCGCGTCTTCCCGCAGCCGCCCGGACCGAGCAGCGTAATCACGCCGGGCGCCGCCAGCAGGTGGCGAAGATCTCGCAACGCTTCCACACGACCGATGAAGCGCGTCGACGCGCGCGGCACCGGTGCGTTGTCGGCGGTCGCGAACTCCGGCTCCTCGGCGCCCAAGCTCGCGGCCAGGAGCCAATGAAGCTCGGCCGCGCTCGAAGGCCGCCGCTCCGCCTCGCGCGAGAGGCAACGATGCACCACTGCCGCGAGGCCGGCAGGAAGATCGGGGCGAAGCTCGCCGAGCGAGATCGGCTCCTTCGTCTTGAGCGCGCGGCGAAGCTCGGCCAGGTTCGATCCGCGTTGCGGGTACTCGCCCGAAGCGACGCGATAGAGCAGCACACCGATCGCGTAGAGGTCGGTCGCGACGCTGGCGGAAGCGCCGTCGAAGAGCTCGGGCGCCATCGCGATCGGAGTCCCCTGCTGGCCCGCGCTGCGAGGTTCGTCCTCCCACACATCGTCGCTCGGCCCCGGCGCGCTTCGCCCGGAGCCGAAGTCCATCAGGAGGACGCGACCGTCCTCGTCGCGCATCGCGTTCGACGGCTTGATGTCGCCGTGCACCAAGCCCGCGCCGTGCACTGCCTCAACCGCGCGGCAAAGATCGAGCCCGGTCCGAAGCAGCGCCTCGCGCGAGAAGGGCCCGCGGCTCCTGAGGAGATGATCGAGCGTCGCCCCCGGAACGAGGTCGGTCCAGATACCGGCCCAGCCGTCGTGCGCCTCGGCGCCGTGTACCACGAGCACGTTCGGATGACGGATGCGCGCGAGGCGACGCGCTTCCTCGAGGTGGTCCTCGCCGCCGTGCGTGCGGCCGCTCGCGTCGATCTCGCGAAGCTTGAGCGCCACGTCCCGCAGCAACGACGGATCGTGGGCGCGAAAGACGCGGCCAAAACCGCCGGCGCCGATCGGCTCGAGCACCTCGAGCCGGCCCCAGCGGAAAGGGGCCTCGGGCAGCACGGGCGGGGCATCCTCGCGGGCGTCGGCCTCACGCGCCTCTGCGCGCTCCGCGTGGGCATCGCGCGAGGCACCTCCGCGCACGAGGTCGCGGCCCGCATCCGCGCCGAGGTCTCCGCTCGCGAGCTCGGTCGTGCGCAGGAGCGTCGACAGCATCGCGGGGCTCTCGTCGAGGATGGAGGCTGCGTCGGCCGAGCGCTCGAGCGCCTCGTGAGCTTCGAGCAGCTCTCTTACCTCCATCGCGAGCACTTCGTCGTGGTCGCAGCGCGCGGCCAGTAGCGTGTCGCGCGAGTCGGCGTCGGCGTCGAGCAGCGCATCGAAGATCTCGCGGATGCGCGCCCATCGCTCCGGATCGGTCTCGCCCGTTCGTTTCATGCCGCGTCGCCCCGAAGCTCGCGATAGAGGAAGGCGCGCGCCGCCTGCCAGTCGCGCTTGATCGTACGATCGGTCAGGCCGAGCAGCCCCGCCGTCTCCTCGACCGAAAGGCCGGCGTAGTAGCGGAGCTCGACCACGCGTACCAGCCGTTCATCGAGCGCGCCCAGTCGCTCGAGCGCCGCGTCCATCTCGACCAGATCGGCCGCGCGCGAGTCGATCGCGACCGTGACATCGTCGAGAGAGAGGGGCCGCGCGCCGCCGCGCTTCTGCGCGAGATGAGCACGCGCGTGGTTCAGGATCACCTGCCGCATCGCGCGCGCGGCGACGGCGAAGAAGTGGGCGCGATCCTCCCACGCGACCGGCGCGCCGCCCGCGAGCTTGAGGTAGGCCTCGTGGACGACCGCCGTCGTGCTGAGCGTGTTCTCTCCGCCCGCGCGACGAAGCTGCGCGCCCGCGATCCTCCGCACCTCGTCGTAGACGCGCGCGAAGACCTCGTCGAGCGCTTGGCGATCGCCTTGGCGCGCGGCGGAGAGCTGCCGCGTGATCTCTCCAGGATCGGACATGTTCGCCTCGACTGGCCCCTCGCCACCGACCTAGTCAATGACCTACGAGGGTAGCAGAGCAAAGGGCCCCGCGCCGAATGACGCGGGGCCCTCGTCTGCACGAAGTCGCTTTGGAGGCGGGTTAGCGGGTCAAGACCACCTTGCCCGAGGGCGAGGACTTCCCCGCCTGCAGGCGGTAGAAGTAGACGCCGGTCGGCGCGGAACGTCCGTCGGTCAAACGGCCGTCCCAGTTGAACGCGTGCGAGCCCGCCTCGACCTGACCATTGACCAAAGTCCGAACGAGCGAGCCGTCCGGCGCATAGAGGTCAAGGCGCACCGGACCCGACGCCGGCAGCTCAGCCAGAATCGTGGTGCGTCCGGAGGTCGGATTCGGCGCCGCGGTGACGCGGAGGCCGACCGGCAAGGTCGCCTGGTCGCCCACATCGGTCGTCGACACGCCCATCCAGTTCAACACCCGCTGCATGAGGAGCCGACGGTTTGCCTGCGTGCTGATCGCCTCGAAGCCGAAGCTCAGGTAGACGACCTTGTAGACGCCGGTGTCACACTTGATCCCGCCGTAGTAGGTCGGCGTGCCCTGGTAGGTGAAGATCGTGTTCGCGGGCGCAATCGCGGTGATGGCGTCGGGATAGGTCTGGTTGTTCGCGCCGTCACCGCCCTGAATCGTGATCGACATGCCGTTCGAGATCGCATCGCCCGGCGTTCCGTTCA
>CAZZAH010000555.1:0-3059 GCA_964652115.1 uncultured bacterium
CGCCGACGAGCTGGAGCAATGACGGCAAGACATCGGGCCCCAGCTCAACCAAGCGGGAACGGGCGTCGTTCAGCTCCGCCGCGGACGCTTGCCCAGCGTTACGCAGCACCTTGAGGTGCTGGCGCGCGGCGAATCGCTGGACCAATCCCATTGCATCTCCCTGCTAGGCGCCCGCCGCGCGTTCCCTCGACGCGGCGCTTCCCTGCGGATGCTGAGCGCGCGAGCTATTAGCCGGCCAGGAGGCCGACCAGAAGCACGCCGACGATGATCCCAAGCACGAACCCGACCGCGAGGCCGGCCGCCTGGGTCTTCCACCACAGTCCGGTGAAAGGGCGCGTGCGGCGCGCCGCCGCGGGTGGGAAATCTCTGCCGGGTATGGCCGCCGGCTGGGCAAGACGGACCACGTTCCCCTCGACCACCGGCTGGCGCTCGCGGGTGAACCGATCCCCCGCTCGCTCCTCGCCCTGCTTGGTCTGGTCGAGCATCCGTTGGATGGTGGCGGTGTCCATCACCATCGTGCCTTCGTGCGCGGCGATCCGAGGACGCTCTTCTTCTTCCGCGGTGCCGCGCCGATCCTCGACCACGGAGAGGGTCAGCAGGAACTTGCCGATGCGGACCTTGTCGCCATCCTTGATCGCCTCGCGGCGCACTGAGTGTTCGTTCAGCAGCGTGCCGTTCGCGCTCTCCATGTCTTGGACCATGATCACGTCGCCGCGGCGCTCCAGCACCGCGTGCAGACGCGAGATCCCCGGGTTGTCGAGGAATACGTTCGATTCCGGGTCGCGCCCGATCGTGATCCGTTCCTGAGAGAAGCGATGCTCCTTGATCAGGCGGCCTTTGAGCGTGACCCGAACCGTCAGGATGACGTTCGCCATGATTGCCCTCCAGTTGTCCCGGTAAGCATCGGCCGGTCACGGGGGCTTCCGGAGTGTCGGATCGCGTTCTTCGGGGGGAAAGTGCGAGGCATGCGGGCCGACTCAACTCGCGGTCCGGTAGGTGTGTCCCGGTCGGGAATCCTAGGGGTCGCGTAGCGCGCCAAGCAGGTCGCGCGCCAGCGTCAAGCAAGAGGCTGAGACTTCGGCCGGGTCTTCCGAGGATCCGAGTGAGCGCACAAGCATCTCGATGCCGGCACCCTCGCGACGCGCGAAGATGTTTCCTAGCAGCTCGCGCGCCACCGTCGCCGGCTCGCGCGCGCGGTCATCGTCCAGTAACCGCTGATAACGTTCGGCAAGCCCCGCGGTGCTCGTGCCGCGGAGAAGACGAAAGACATCCAGTGCGTCCTTGTCGATCGAGCGATGTCCTCCCCGCCTCTCATCGATCTTGTGAAGCTTGGCCGTGAGGAGCGCGGCGGGTCCGGCGACCTTGACTTGGATGGCGCGAGCGTCACGCGGGTCGAGGGCGGTTAGTGTCAGAACATCCACATCGACAAGCGCTCCCTCCAGGCCGCGGACCATGCGAACTGCGCGAGGGTCATGCCCTGGGAGCCTGGCCGCGCGACGCCCCATCCCCGGGCTGACCGAAAGCGGAACGAGGAGGTCAACCGCCACGGCAACGCTCGGATGATGGCTCGTCTTACGATGAGTGATCCACACCCCCACGGTCTCAGATGACTTGGGCGAGAATCCGGCCGCCATCAACGCTTGTTCGAGCGGCGGTGTGTCGGACAGCATCGCTGGGTAGATCGCTAGATCCGCGTCCGTGGTGTAAGGCGCCGTCGCGAGGCCCACCTCTCCGACGCGCAAGTAGACCGCTTGTGCTCCCACCACTACGACGGCCTCACGGTGACCGCCGAGCGCCTCCAGCGCATCTAGGAGGACCGTTCGCGCCAGAACATAGAGTTCATCCACGCCAGGCGTCCTGGTTGTTCACCATCCACTCGAGGAGCGCTTCCGCCTCGGCGGGACCGCGCCCCGGGCTCGTCAATAGATCCGCGGCCGTCTGACTTGGCGCCACGAATTGGATGCCATCATCGACCCGAGTGCCCACGAACACACCAAGGTCGCCAGGTTCAATCAGGCAGACGTTCGCGCCTACGGTTGCGGGCCGGAGCCCAAGCTCGTCGCGTGCGCGGGACACCTCCTCGACGTAGATCACCGCCAGGCGTGGTGGGGCGACGGGAGCGAGCCGAGAGGCCGCCATCGTTCCTGTCACGGCGTATCGTGTCTCCACGATCCTGAGCTTTTCCCAGAGCGCGCTCAGTCCACGCGGCTCCAGGAAGTTCGCCTGCACTCCGCGCGTCGAAAGCGGGGCGTCTTCCGCCCATCGCCGTAACAACCGGACCCAATCCACGCTGCTCACGCTTCCTCGGGCGCCGCGCTCGACGAGTGCCGCGCTGTCGAGCAATGCCAACAGGCGCGACACGTAGCCGGGATCGACCTTCGCTCGCTTCGCCAGTTCGCGGACCCCAGGCGGGAGTCTGGAGTCGATCAGCACGCGGACAACTCGTCCCGCCTTCGCGCCACGAAGAGACCGAGTCGGGCGGGCCGTCCGGTCCGGGTCGACGCTTGCCCCCGCGGTTTCGATGAAGAGCCCCGGTTCGCCCAACTCGATGCGGACGTTTCCGGTGAGGTCGAGAAAAGCGATGCCCGCTTCCTTGAGCCGTCCCCGCGTCGCCGCGCTCAGATAAGGGGAGATGACCAGACGTGCGTGGTCGAGCGCGCGTTCCCCCACGATGGACTGGAGCACGGCGCGCGGCTCGAGGCGACGTTCCGGCTGGAGGGCCAGGAGAGCCTTCCGACCGTCCGGTGCAGTGACCGTGATGCGATGGCGCGCTCTGGTTGATTCCCGCGCACCCTCTGGATCGAGGTCCACTAACCATCGTGCTGGTAAGCGTTCCCGAATCGCAGCCAGCCCGGCCCGGGTCAGTGCGTTGTCCGAGAGTTCGGTGTTGCGCAACATGGGCAACAAGCTAGATTCAGACAACGGAGCCGTCAAGCATGTTGTCTACACTGCGCCGTTGCCCGGAGCGCGCAACTGGGCATTCTAGGCAACAGAGGTCCAGGCTGGCTCGAGGTCTTGGCGCGGGTAGCACGGAGCAGGCCCTACACTCGTCGCCCCGT
>CAZZAH010000556.1:0-3041 GCA_964652115.1 uncultured bacterium
GTATCGGCCGCAGACTGGAGATCCCCGCACTCCAAACGGAGTGCTGCTATGTTGTAGTAGTCTAGGGCAAGCGGGGCCGCGTCGGGAGCGAGTTTGCGCTTGTGCAACGCAAGCGCACCGTGATACTGCGCGAATGCACCCGCGGTGTCCCCGTTGGCTTTGAGGACATTCCCTAGTCCGAGCCGTGTAACCGCGACCTCGCCGTGCTCCGGATGCGCAGCGAGAAGGGACTGCAGCACGCTCCGGTATAGGGAGTCGGCTTCAGCGAGTTTGTTTTGGGCACGCTGCACGCTGGCGAGGTTACGCGCGGTCTTCGTGTACTGAGGATGACTGGGAGGGACCGCCGGGTGCAGGCGTGCGAGCGCTTCACGAAAACGCAGCTCGGCTCCTGGCAAATCACCTTCAGTTCGACTCAAAGCACCGCAGCTGTTCAGGATGCTGGCGCTTTTCATGGGATCTCCCCCGGCGGCGGCGATTCGCGCCGCTCGCCGGAGTGAAACCCAGGCGCCTTCGCGATCGCCGAATCGCCGCTGCAAGATCCCCAATTGGTGGAGGTAGCTCGCGAGGGCTAGGTCCTCTCGAGCGGACCATTGCTCGCGAATTCGGATCGCGCTCTCGACGTCGGCCCTCGCGGATGAAAGGTCTCCTTTCTCGAACTTGAGCTGGCCGCGAAGAAACAACGGCTCGGCCAAGGCGCGGCGTCGACTCCCTCCAATCTTGGTTAGATCTCGTATTGCACGGCCACACTCCACCTCCGCCGAGTCCACCCATTGCGCCGCGCGGAATGTCTCCGCGCAAGCCACGCGAGCTTGGGCTGTCTCGATTGCGTCGGGACCAAAGGCTCGGACCGCGGCAGCCCGATTCTCGCGTGCGTATTCAACCGCCTCCGAGAATCGGCCGAGCCTGAGCGTCAGACGGATCAATGTGTTCAAACAGCCGGCCAGGTTGTGAGGGTCTCGCGGCGACAATCGACGCAGGATGCCCGCGGCCGTTCGGAGGCGGTTCATGGCGAGCTCGTCGTTGAAGCTCGATTGCGCCGCGTCACCGATCACGACCAAACACGCGGCAAACTCCGCGTCGCGACCGTGCAATCGTTCGTAGATCTGCATCGATTCAGTGGCTGTGACTGTCGCGCTCTCGGGTGCAGCCAGCTCAAGATGGACTCGAGAACGGAGGAGCAATGAGGACGCCAGCCGCTCGAGGTCGGCCGCTGACGAGCGCTGTACTCCGATCGCGCGATCGAGCAATCGGCCGGCGGCCACGGGATCCTGGCGCTCAAGCCGCCAGGTCGCTTCCGCAAGGAGCGCTTCCGCCACGCCGGCGCCGTGTGCTCCCTCATGTGCCTCGCGGATGCGTCTGGCGCGGGAAAAGTCACCCGCGACGCCTGTAGTCTCACCCAAATCGATACGGGTCAGGTTCAGGTTCAAGAGGGTTGCAGCAACCTCCTCGTGGTCGAGGCCCAGTCGTACCTCTTGAATCTGAAGCGCTCGCGACAATGTCTGCCGCGCGGTTGCGGGGTCCCCGGCCTCGAACTGAGCCGCCGCGAGGTTGATGAGAAAGCGGGCCGTCAGCGGATCCTCGGCACCGACGGTTCGTTCGCAGGCCGCTACCGCTTCCAGCGCGTGCCCGAGCGCTTCTGAAGGACGGCTCGCGGCCTTGGCGTTCCGGTAGTGGTATTGATGCCCGAGCGCGAACTCCATCGCGTTGGATCTAAGCAAGGCGGTGGCCAAAGCCATGAACTCATCGATGCGCTGTGCGATGTCTTCGCCCGACTCGCCCCTGCGAAGTCGGGCTTCGATCCACACGCGATCCGCGTCCAGCACCAACACGGAGTCTTCCCGCGTGGATAACTGTGTCACCGCCAGGACTCGCGCCGCCCCTTCGATCGCTTGAGTGAGCTCGCCGCTTTGGAGCGATGCCCGTAGTTCCTCGATGCTCGGGAGAGATGCTGGCGCCTGATCCGAGGGCGCTGCCGAGCGACTTTCAGCGGCAAGCCCGAAGGCGATGCAGATAACCAGAAGGTAATACTTGATTCTCGCCATTTCTGACTTGCCATCCCGCTATCCGCTGCTAAAGTCACCGACCGTCTTGGTCGTACTCGCGGAATCGCCCACCCCACAGCGTCCGACGAGTATAGAAAGGGGCGGTCCTCCATGCTACGAAGTTGTCTCGGATGGAAGGACAAAAGCCGCTCTGATTCGCTTGGCGGCTTCTTCCTTGCATTGATCTGGTGGCTCACCGGCGGCGGTGCCCTGTCCGCAGAAAGGTCGGTCGAACCGGCCGGTGTCTGCTATCCCGTGAACGGGAGTGGTTACACGTTCTCGTCGGTCGACCAGGTTCGCGTTCCCATCGGAGCGCTGAGTCCGTTAGCCGAGGGCGACAGTCTGGTCGTGCTGACCGGAACGATCGGATTCATGGACTTTCGTAGCGGGTTGAACCCGGTGTACGGGCTCGGTACGAGGATGACAGTCCCTCCTGGCAATCATCCTAGACCTCCGAATTGGGTTGGGTATCTCCGCGATCACATCAAGAAGAGCCTCCATGGCCCCGAGCTCATCAGGGTCTCTGGGGCCGTACGTGCATCAGATAGAATCTGGTGCCCCGACTCGGCGCGGTTCGCTCCTGGAGTCAACGTGACCTTCGAGTGGGCGCAGGTCGGTCCCCCGCCGGTGCTCGGCCGAATTGTGTGTGCCGGAGATACGACGACGTTCCACCCCGATGTGCAGCACCCGGAGCAGGGGCTGCATGTCTGGAATCCACCTGCGGGTACCTCCGGTCCGGCCACCTTGGAGTTGCTCAATAGCAAGCAACAGCGGGTGGCAGGCGGACGGTTCGAGCTCCTCACGCCCGCCGCGGCATCGGCCGCGCGGGACGAGTATCGAAAGGCGGTTCCAGGGGACGTCCCGGCTGAGTTTATCGACCTGGCGTCTGGGACCATCGCTCGCGCGAACCGCGATTACTTGTGGTGAGGTGGGCGTTCGGATCGTCGGCCCGTGCCCGAGCTGGGGTGGGCAGGCCAAGGGGGCGTCGTCCCCCGCTTC
>CAZZAH010000557.1:0-3031 GCA_964652115.1 uncultured bacterium
TGACCCCGGGACATTACCCCGACGTGGCGAGCGGTGATTGTGTCGAAGGATCGAACGCGCCCGAGCTCTGCTGGATCGAGCAGGCGCCGCCCGGCACGAGGGTGATGGTCTTGCGCGACAACGCCACCGGCTCGGATGTGCCCGACGCGATGCAATCGATCGCTCTCTCGATCGCGCCCAATCCAAGCCGGGGTGCATTCACCATCGTGTGGCCGAATCCCAGCGGCGAAGAGGCGAACGTCGAGATCCTCGGTGTCGACGGCCGGCTGATTGGGAGCTTCGGATCGCGAGGGCCTGGCATCTGGGATGGACGTGACCTCGACGGAAATGAGGCGCCGGCGGGTGCGTACTGGATCCGCTTGCGAAGCGAATCGAGTCGCGCGACCGCCCGCGTGATCGTGATCCGCTAGACGCGAACGGCGCTAGGCGCTCGACTCAGTCGTCGTGTCGCTCGCGCAGCGGAGGCGAGAGCCGCGCGATGAGCAACATGCGCTCGAACTGATCGACCCACTCCGCCTGCTCGGCCTGGAGCTGGTTGGCAGGCGGGGGCACCACGCCCGCATCGCACGCGGGACCGATCTCGCGCAGGGCCTTCGCGCGATACGCGGTCAAGGTGCGGTCGCCGTAGCGCCCGATCTCCCAGAAGTCCTCGGAGAGGAAGACGACCACCGGAACGCGCAGCGCGCCCATCACACGGAGCTCTTCCTGCAGGGCCGGCGATACCTCGCGATCGATGAGGCGAAGCTCGGCGCCGGGGCATGCCTGCGCGATGTGCTCGAGCATCGGACCCTGCCGCACGCAGTCGCCGCACCAGACGCCGGAGTAGACGAGGATGTGAAGACGGCGCCGCAGAGTGGCGAGTCGCGCGATCTGTGCGGCATCGAGCGGCGGGATCTGCGCGGCCATCGCTTCCCACTTGCGCGCGTGCACCGGCGAGGACGCCGCCAGGTATTCGGCGTAGGCCTGCGCTTCGGCCCAGTGACGGCGCCAGAAGTCGGCGCGTTGATCGTGATAGCTGCTTGGCTCTGCCATGGTCGACTCCCTTCGCCTGGAGGGCGAGCATAGCAGCCGCGTCTCCTCAATTGGGGAGGACGAACTGGGCAAGGGATCTTCGCGCGCTCAGGGTCGAGGCTCGGCGCAACGGCTTAGCCGATCGAAGGCGATGGCACGCGCCTTGGCGATGTGTCGGCATGCGCATCACTCGATCTCTCCCCTGGCTCCTCCCCTTGCTTGCGCTCGGCCTCCTGCTGGCGCTGCCAGGCACCCGTACTACCGTCAGAAGCTGGCTCGATCGCCTCGTCCCGCGGGGTGAGGCGGCGGCCCGGACGGGCGAGCCATCGGCGCGAGGCCGCGAGGGATCCGCCGGTCAGGCGACGACGGACGACGGCCAACCGGACGCGAGTGACGCCCCCTCCGCCATCGCCCTCCCGGTCGTCGGCCGCGTGATCGCGCGCGGTCCCTTTCGCCTTTCCGTGGACGCCACCGGCCGCGCGGAGTCGCTCCATCGGGTCGAGCTCTCCGCTCGGGTCGGCGAACGGGTCACCGCAATCCACGCACGCGAGGGGGAGTCGGTCGCGGCCGGGGCGCCCATGATCGAGCTCGATCCGCGCCCCTTCACCATCGCGGTCCATCAAGCCGAGGCGCAGGCCGCGCGCGCCGAGATGGAGTGGAAGGCAGCACTACTCGGCCAGCCCGACGCGAACGAGGAGACGAGGACGCTGCTCCGCCATCGTTCGGGGCTGACCACCGCGAACGAGGACCTCGCGCGCGCGTCGCTCGACTTAGAAGGCGCCACGCTTCGCGCTCCTTTCGCCGGGGTCGTGTCTGCCTTGCGCGCGCAGGTCGGCGAAAGAGTCGCGCCCAATCAAGCGCTCGTGACCTTGGTCGATCTCTCGAGCCTGCGGGTTCCGGCCGAGGTGCTCGAGAGCTCGTTCGGCGCGATCCGCGTCGGCGCGGAGGCGAAGGTCCGCTTCCCCGCGCTCGGCGATCGAATCTTCGAGGGCACGGTCGAGTCGCTCGGGCCGGAGATCGATCCGGCGCGCGGCACCGGCATCGCCTACATCCGCCTCGACAATCGCGAGCGCGACATCCGGCCCGGCATGTACGCGGAGATCGAGATCGGCGGCGCCTTGCTCGCCGATCGCTTGGTGGTGCCTCGCTCGGCGGTGCTCGAGCGTGATCGAAGGCTGCTGGTCTTTCGCGCACGCGGTGGTCGCGCGGAGTGGAGCTACGTCGAGCTGGGCGCCGGCACGGAACGCGAGGTCGAGGTTCTGTCGGGCATCGACTCGGGCGACACCGTCCTCACCGAGGGGCACATGACGCTCGCGCACGGCGCGCCGATTCGCGTCTCGCTCGCGGACGCGCCATGACCGCCACGCGACCCACACGACGCCCCGCGTGCTTCCGTGGAAGGCGTCTCCGATGAAGCTCGCCGCACTCGCGGTCAAGCGGCCGATCGCGACCTCGGTCCTCTTCCTCGCCGCGATGCTCCTGGGCGCGATCTCGCTCTCGCGGCTCGAGATCACGCTCCTGCCCGAGATCGCCGCCACCGAGCTCAATGTCTGGGTCCCCTATCCCGACGCCGGCGTCGAGCAGGTGGAGGAGGCGGTCGCGCGCCCGGTCGAGGAGGCGATCGTCGCGGTGCGCGGGGTGCACGGCATCTCGACCCGCGTGCTCCCGGGTGGTGCGTCGATTCAGGTGCGGCTCAACCCCGGCGTCGATCCCGATCTGGTCGCGCTCGGCGTACGCGAACGGCTCGACGCGACGCGATGGGAGCTGCCCGACGGCGTGGGGCGGCCGCTTCTGCTAAGCGGAGGTGGCGGCGAGCGTCCGGTGATGGTGTTGGCGCTCGCCTCGAGCGATCTCGCGGGCGCGAGCGATTGGGCGCGCACGGTGCTCAAGCCGCGGCTCGAGCAGATCGAAGGCATCGCGCGCGCGCAGGTGGTCGGCGGGCCCAAGCCCGAGGTCCTGGTCACGCCGATTCCCGAACGGATGGCGCTCTACGGCGTGAGCGCGAGCGAGCTCAAGACCG
>CAZZAH010000558.1:0-3021 GCA_964652115.1 uncultured bacterium
GCGGGCGCGCTCGTGTCGGTCGAGAGCGTGCTGCCGCTCGGCGGCGCGAACGGCGGCGCGGGTGGCGGTGGAGGAGACGGCGGCGGTGGTGGCGGAGGCGGTGGCACGTCGGTCGGCGGACGACGCCGCGGCGGAGCATCCGGCGCGGGCGAGAGCGCCGCACCGCGCGCCTATCGCACGAACGCATCGCTCCTCGCGGTCGTGCGCCGCAACGCGGCCGGCATCCAGTTCTGCTATGACAACGAGCTCAAGCACGCGCCGGGACTGCGCGGCAAGCTCACCATCGCGATGACGGTGGCGCCGAGCGGCGAGGTCACCGAGGTCACCGCGGCCGGCAACTCGGTCGGCTCGCCCGAGCTCCTCGCTTGCGTGCTCGCGCAGATCCGCGACTGGCGCTTCGCCGCGATCCCCGAGGGCGAGACGCGCTTTCAGGTGCCGTTCGTCTTCACGCCGCCGAAGTAGGGCGGGCTCGCTTCCGGCTTGGTCGAGTTCGATGCGGATCGATGGGCTATGATTGACGCTGACCGTTCAACCGGCAGATTCGTTGTCCGGCGAAACGCATCGAGCGAGCCAGCGGCGGCTGGAGCCAGGGAGTCCCGTGTTCACGGTGAAGCGCATCGCCCTCCTGCTCGCGCTCGCCGGAGCGCTCACGCTTCCGGGAACAGCGCGGAGCTCGACCTATACCTTCGCGGCGTCGGATCTCTGGGACAACGGCTACGACAACGTCGCCACGCCTCGTCAATCCACCTTCGCTCGGCTCGTGTTCACGACCGACGCCGGCGCGATCACGGTCCGCGGCACCACGACACTCCACGACAGCTATCCCGCGTGGGCGCAGCTCGGCCTCGTGATCGACGGCGTGCAGCAGGCGCCGCTCCACTTCACCGCGAACGGCCCGCGGGGATTCTCGGTCACGCTCGGCTCCGCGGGGATCACGCGCACGATCGGGGTGATCGCCGGCGTGGAAAGCAACCCCGCCGGCCCGGGCGCGGGCACGGTCATCGGCTCGTTCATCGATAGCGTCAACTATCCGATCACGAGCTTCCTCGAAGTGCAGCCGCCGACGATGGCGCAACGCATCCTCATCTACGGCGACAGCATCACCGAGGGCGCCAACGCCGCGACCCCGGTTTATCAAGGCTATGCCGCCTTGCTCCGCACCACATATGGGCTGCACGTGGCGCTCGAGAGCTGGGGCTATCGCGCGTTGAACGACGATGCCGCCTCGGTCGAAGGACGCGACGCGTTCGTTGCACAGCTCGCGAGTTACAGCCCAACCGTCATCGTGCTCGCGATCGGAACGAACGACTACGGGCTCTCGCGATGGAGCGCGCCGAGCTTTGGCGCCGCGTACGGCGCAACGCTCGACGCGATCCACGCCGTGTTGCCTGCCGCCACTGTGGTCTGCGTGACGCCGATCGTTCGGAGCAACGAGTCTGCGAATTCTTACGGCAGCACGTTGAGCGACTATCGCGCCGAGATCGAGTCCGTCTGTGACTCGCGTCCGGACTACACCGAATGGATCGACGGCAGAAGCATCCTCTCGACCTCGGATCTCGACGACGGCGTGCACCCGACAACCGCTGGTCAGCAGAAGTACGCAGCGTATCTTGGGCCGATTCTGTCGGCACTGCCCGCGATCTCCTCGATCGAAGAGGAGTCGAGCAGCACGCCGCGTCTCGTGCTCGATCCACCCTTTCCGAATCCGATCGCTGTCGGCACCACGTTTCGATTCAGCGGTCCCCTCGCGGAGGAGGTTGAGCTCTCCATCTACGATGCCTCGGGTCGACTGGTCGAGCATCTGGCCCACGCACAGGGGGACGGCGCCGCGCACACGTTGCATTGGTCCGCGGGAAAGCTGAACGGCGGCGCATACTTTGCGGTGCTCGCGAGCGGCGCGCATCGCGTGACGCGGAAGTTAATCGTCAGCCGGTAACACCGCGCTGAACGCAGGAGGGTAGAGGCAGTGAACGTGACGACGCTCGAAGTTCTCGGCTCCGATCAACGCCCGATCCGCGCGGATCTGCATCTCGCGGCCGACGGCGAGCCGAACGCCCCGCTCATCCTCTGCGCGCACGGCTTCAAAGGATTCCGCGCCTGGGGGTTCTGGCCGTACATCTGTGATCGCCTCGCCGCGGCCGGCTTTCACGCGCTGCGGCTCGACTACTCGCACAACGGCGTCGAGGCGCATGACTTCGATCGACTCGACCTCTTCGCGATCGACACCTGGACGCGGCATCAGGAGGACCTCGCCGCAGTGGTCGCCGCCGTGCATGCGCCGCTCGGAACGCTCGCGCGCACGAGCGATGCGAACGCGCGCTGGCCTTGGGACAATGCACCGCGCGCCGTCGCGCTCCTCGGTCACAGCCGAGGCGGCGCCGACGTGATCCTCCACGCCGCGAAGGAGCCTCGCGTGCACGCGGTCGCGACGATGGCGGCGGTCGCGCACCTTCTTCGAGGCTTCGAGGATGAATCGTCGCTGCGCGAGCTCGGCTACTTCCCGATCATGAACGGCCGCACCGGCCAGCTCATGCCGGTCGCGCGCACGCAGGTCGACGACGCGCGTCGTTATGACGTGCTGAAGTCCGCGAAGCAACTCGCGCCGAAGCCGCTCTTGCTGATCCACGGCGACGGCGATGACGCGGTGCCGATCAGCGACGCCGAGGAGATCGCGGCGGCGCACGCCCAGGCACGACTTCACCGCGTCGCGGGCGCGGGCCACACGTTTGGCGCCGTGCATCCTTGGGCCGGCTCGACCCCGGCGCTCGACTCCGCAATCGACGCGATGATCGACCACTTCGGCCGGATCTAGCCCCGATCCCGCGCGGGCGCGCTCGATCCGTCGCGCGAGCGCCGAGCGAAACGCGATACACTGCGCCCTGTCTAACCCGGCCAGAGCGATGAAGCACGCGGCTCGCCGCGGTCCAGCCGAGAGGAGCGAACATGGCAACGCAGAACGAGCCCCGGACGCGCGTCGAGCGCGATTCGATGGGCGAGATGCGCGTCCCGATCGACGCGCTG
>CAZZAH010000559.1:0-3019 GCA_964652115.1 uncultured bacterium
AGCAGCATCAGAGGACGAGCCTGAGTCGGCGACCAATCGGAAGCCCTCATCGCCCGAGATCGTGGCGGTCGCGGTGCTCGATGCGCTCTTCGCGAGCGAACCACGTGCCCGCTACCTCGTCGGCACGCGCTGGGAGGGTGGGCGCGTGCTGCGCGCGCTTCTCGATCGCCTGCTCGACGCGAACGACTGCCCGACCCTTCGCTACAGCGAGGACGAGCTCATCGCGATGCTCCGGGAGCGCGCTGTATCGCGCGAGACGACGCCCAGAACTTGACCCGCGTGAGGATTCCGCGACCCGCGCTCTCCCTTCTCGCGGTTCGCGCAACCCATACGGTATCCTGGACCGCGACCGATCCCTCGGTCTCTCGAGCCAAAGGGGCAAATACGGGCATGGCTCCATCGCTTCAGCAATTGGTCAAAGGAGGACAGCGTGAGGTCCCTTCCATCCCGTCCAGCCATGGCGCTTCGGGGGTGGGCTCTCCAGGCCATCGGTTCGCTCGCGGCGCTCGGAATCGCGCTCGCGGTAGGGCCGGTCGATCGAGCGAGAGCCGAGACCGCCGAGGAACGCGCCATCGCGCTCACCCAAGTTGAGCGTCGAGAGCCCAGCGCAACCGAGCGAGCGCAGCTGAACGCGCTCGCGGCGACGCGCGAGCAGTTCATTCAGTCCGCGAAGCGCACCTATTCCGAGCTGCTCGGAGCACGGAAGGTTCAGGGCGAGCCGTTGGTCCCGACCGTGCTCCAGGCGGTCGACGAGCAGGGACGCCGCATCGGATCGATGAAGGGTGAGCCGGGGATCGGCGGCAACGGCGTCGGTCAGCTCTACTCCGATTGGAGCGCCTACACCGGCACCTTCGGCCTTGCCCAGTCGGCCCATCTCCTTCATCGCGCGATGATCGGACCGAAGATTCCGGAGATCCGCGCCGGGGTGACGAACGGCCTCAACACGACGGTGACGAACCTCACCGCGACGCGCCCGCAGCCCGCGGCGCCGGGAATGTGGGCCCTCGAGCCGCTGCCCGACATGACCGGTTGGACGCAGCAGCAGTTCGATTCGCTCAACACGCTTTACTTCACGCGCCACGACCTTCTTCGCTTCTGGTGGATCGAGCGGATCCTGAGCAACGATCCCGGCATGACCGAGGCGATGACCCTCTTCTGGCACGACCACTTCGCCACCGGCATCTCGAAGGTGTACATCCCTTCGTCGATGTATAAGCAAAACCAGCTCCTCCGTCAGTACGCGCTCGGCAACGTAAAGGATCTGGTGCAGGCGATCTGCGTCGACCCGGCGATGCTGATCTGGCTCGACGGCCAATACAACGTGACCGGCGACGTGAACGAGAACTTCGCGCGCGAGCTGCTCGAGCTCTTCAGTATGGGGGTGGGAAACTACAGCCAGGACGACGTGCGTGAGGCGGCGCGAGCCTTCACCGGCTACGCCACCTATGACGGCATCACGACCACCTTCCGGCCCTGGGCTCACGACTACGGTTCGAAGACCTTCCTCGGCCAGACCGGGACCTACTTCGGGCACGACATCGTGAACATCGTCTTTCAGCAGCCGGTCACGGCGCGATTCATCTGCCGGAAGCTCTACCGCTACTTCATCGACGAGTATCCGGACGAGGCGCTGATCGAGCAGCTCGCGACCACGCTCCGGAACAACAACTACGAGATCAAGCCTGTCCTGATTCAGATGCTGAAGAGCCAGCTCTTCTTCGACGTGAACTATCGCGGGGCCATCTACGCCGACGCCATCGACCGCGGGCCCGCGATCATGCGCGCCTTCGACGTCTCCGGGGTCGACTTCAGCGATCAGGGAAGCACGCTCAACAACTGGACCCTCTACGGCATGTCGATTACGGGCCAGATCCTGCTCGAGCCGCCGAACGTGGCCGGTTGGCCGGGCTATCGCTCGTGGGAGAACTCCTACGTGCTGCCCTGGCGGCGGACGCTCAACACCGCCTTCGTCGAAGGGAGAATGTTCGGCGATCCGCTCGGAGTGAAGATCGACGCCCTCCACATCGGACAGCAGCTGCCCAATCCGAACAACGCGAGTCAGCTGGTCGACGACCTCTGCACCTGTTACTTCGGTCAAGCGCCCACCCCGCTGGTCAAGCAAGCGCTCCTCAACGCGATGCTGACCGGGCTCCCGCCCGACCAGTGGAACATCACTCTCGCGACGGCGCGCATCCGGCTGGAGCATCTGCTCACGCTGTTGATGAAGATGGCGGACTTCCAACTGAAGTAAGAAGGGCGGTGTGTAATGAACAGAAGAGACTTTCTCGAGCGGGCTCTTGCCTTCTCCGCCGCCGGCTTGATCGTTCCTGAGTCGCTGCGGTTGGGTGGGCTGCTCAATCCGTTTTCAGCGCAGGCGGCCGACTACGAAGCGCCATTCAATGGGCGCGTCCTGATCTGGTTGAACCTCGAAGGGGGCAACGACGGCCTCAACATGGTCGTGCCCTACACCAACTCGACCTACTACTCGGTGCGGCCATCGATCGCGATCCCGCCGGGCCAGGTCGTCCCCTTGACCGCGACGCGCGGCTTCCATCCCTCGCTGCAGCCGCTGGCCTCGATCTGGAACGCGGGCAAGCTCGCGGTGATCGAAGGGGTCGGCTACCCGAACATGAACCTCTCGCACTTCCGTGGGACCGACATCTGGTTCAGCGGCTCGGCCGAGGACGTGCTCTGGGAGACCGGCTGGTTGGCGCGCTACCTCGAGGCGATGTATCCGGACTTCCCGACGCTGCTGCCGGAAGCGCCCTTCGGCCTGCAGCAGGCTTCGAATCACCGCATCCCCTTGCAGGGAACGCGGGGACTGACCGGCATCATTGTCGGCGATCCGTCGAGCTTCTATTACCTCGTGAACGAGAACTACCCCGGCGGTTACACCGACAATCTGCCCAACACACACGGCGGGACCGAGCTCTCCTTCATGCGTGACCTCGATCGCATCACCTTCGACTATGCGGCGGCGATCCAGGCCGCGGCCGACGGCGGCCAGAACACGGTCGCC
>CAZZAH010000560.1:0-3019 GCA_964652115.1 uncultured bacterium
TGAGAAGCCGGGGGCCTCTTTGCTACGACCCGGGTGAGGCCGCCGCCGGAATCCCGAGGAACGCCGCCGCGCGCGCGATCGCCTCGTCCAACGAAAGGGCGGCGCCGGCGGCTGAGACCTCGGCGAACCGATCGCTGCTCAGCATCGCCCGAGCGCGTTCCGTGCAGTCGCCGACTCGGCTGCGCTCGTGCGAGAGCCCGGGCATCTGGTGGCGTTCGCGCCCGGCCGCCGCGGTCGCGAGGAGGAGAGCCGCGATCTCCGCGTCGGATGAAAGCGCGAGATGCGCGGTGTTCTCGAGGGCCGAGATGCACATCGCGGGGTCTCGCATCTCGTGGAGGAGGATCGCTTGCTCGATCAGGAGCCCGCGAGCGGCTTCGGGCCGGCCTCGGTAGTTCTCGAGCCCCGCGAGGTTGTCGAGCGCGGCCAGGATGTTCCATCGGTTGTCCGACGCTCGCGCCAAGGTCAACGCGCGGAAGAAGCGCTCGTGACCAAGGTCGTAGTCTCCACGCACCGTCGCCGCGATTCCGAGGAGGAAGAGGGAGAGGCACACGCTGTCCGGATGGGCGAGCGGCTCCAGGATCGCGAGCGCCGCCGACTGAGTCGACTCGACACGATCGAACTCCTCCCGCGAAAGCGCGACCGCCCCGAGGTTGACCAACGCTCCCGCTTCGCCTGAGGGGGATCCGGCGGCCCGGTAGTGGTCGCGACTCTCCTCGTACCAACGTTGGGCGCCCGCGGCATCCCCCTTGATCCAACAGACGTTTCCCAGATTGAGCGTGGCGCTCGCCAGCTGCAGCTCCGTTCCCTTGGTCTCGAGCACGCCGACCGAGATCTCGTAGAGGCCGCGGGCTCGATCGAGATCTCCCAGGCGCCAGTAGATGTTGCCGAGCGCGAGCGTGGCCGTCCCGTACGCCGTGCTGTCGTGATCGATGTCCGTGCGGGCCAGGGTTCGCTCGAGGGTCTCCTTGCCTTCCGACCACATGCCTCGCTTCATCCAGTGGAGGCCGTAGTTGCTCGCGAGCCTGAGCGCCTCTTGAGCGCCGCCTGGCTCGGCTTCCAACGAGCTCATCACCGCGCGCACGTCGTTGAGCGCATCGTCGAGTCGAATCGTCCACTCCGCCTCCGCGGCGGTCTTGAGGCCGAGGAAGCCCTCGACCGCCAGGTTGACGATGTAGTCCCGATGACGCAGCGTCGCTTCCTCCGCCTCCTTCGTCTGCTCGCGCAACTTCTCGTGCGCGTATTCGCGAATCGTCTCGAGGAGCCAGTACCGCGCGGGACCGGCCGAGGCGACATCTCGAACCACCAGCGACTTCTCGACCAGACGCGTGAAGAGGTCGAGCGCCTCCCAACTCGCGACGTCGTCGCCGGCCGCCACCGCCTCGGCTCCATCGAGGGTGCAGGCGCCGCGAAAGACCGAGAGGCGACGAAGGACCGCTTGCTCGCCCGGCTCGAGGCGGTCGTAGCTCCAGTCGATCAGGGTTCGCAGCGTCTGCTGGTGAGCCAGCGCCCCACGCGAACCGCGCGTGAGGAGGCGGAAGCGATCGTCGAGCAGCTCCAAGATCTTCTGCGCGGAAAGCACCTTGAGTCGCGCGGCCGCCAACTCGATCGCGAGCGGAATGCCGTCGAGGCGGCGGCAGATCTCGATCACGGTCGCGCGATTCCCCTCGTCGAGCGTGAACTGCGGGGCGACGGCGCGCGCGCGATCGACGAAGAGGCGGACGGCGTCACCCTCTTTGTCGAGCGGCGGCAGAACGAAGATCGACTCTCCTCCAACGCGAAGCGCCTCACGCGAGGTGATGAGCAGGCGTGCATGTGGGCAGGAAGTCAGGATCTTAGTGGCCAGCGCCGCGGCGGCGTCCAGCAGGTGCTCGCAATTGTCGAGGATCAAGAGCAACCGCTTCGACCCGATGTGATCGAGCACGACCGCCGTCGCGTCTCTCTGCGCGTCCTCCGGTGCACCGAGCGTGGCGCTCACCGCGGCCGTGAGCCGCTCCGGCTCGGCGAGGGAGGCGAGCTCCAGCAACCAGGCGCCATCCGGCGCGAGCTCGTGTGCGCGCGCGGCGAGCTCCAGCGAGAGTCGTGACTTCCCGCAACCGCCGGCGCCGGTGATCGTGACCAGTCGATTCGCCCGCAGCAGAGCCGAAGCCGCCTCCATCTCGCGCTCGCGTCCGATGAATTGCGTGAGGCGATGCGGAAGGTTGCCGGGGATGCTCGCGTCCGCGACGGGAAGGGGGCGCGCGTTTGCCGGAAGCGCGCGTGCCGCGATCTCTTCCTCCAGCAGGAGGCGCGCCTCGTGCATCGAGGCGAATCGATCGCTCGCCGAGTCGGCCAAGCAACGCGCGAGAAACGCGGAGACGCGCGGTGCGGGGGCACCGCCGGGCCACGGTCCGGCGAGCGACCGCGACAGATCGAGGGCAAGGGTGGCCCTCAGCTTGTCGATCGGTGAGCCGCCGGTGATGAGCGGCCGACCGGAGAGGCACTCGAAGAGAAGTGCGCCCAGCGCCCACACGTCGCTTCGCGCATCGGCCGCCTCGCCGCGGGCCTGCTCGGGACTCATGTAGCCGGGTGTTCCCGCGAGGCTTCGCTCCGTCGCGCGCGCCGTCGCGTCGTCCAGACGCAGGGCGATGCCGAAGTCGAGCACCTTCGCCGTGCCGTCGCCGCTCAACATGACGTTCGAAGGCTTGAGGTCGCGGTGGACCACGCCCTTCGCATGTGCCGCCTCGAGCCCGCGCGCCACCTGCCGTGCGATGCCGATCGCGACTCCCGGTTCGAGGGGTCCGACACGCAGTTCGTCCCAGAGCGACCGACCCTCGATGCGCTCCATGGTCAGGAAGTGCCGCCCGTCGCTCTCCTCGAGCGAATGAATGATGGCGATGTTCGGATGATTGAGCGCCGCGAGGGTGCGCGCCTCGATCAGGAATTGCGCCCGCGCCCTTTGGTCGCGATGCAATTCATCCGGCAGCAGCTTGATCGCGATGTCGCGCGCCAGCCGCTCGTTGCGCGCGAGCAGCACCACGCC
>CAZZAH010000561.1:0-3009 GCA_964652115.1 uncultured bacterium
CGACCTCCTTGAGGCCCGCGGTTCCGAGCCCGATCAGCCCGAAGTACATCGCGGTGGTGGGATCCCCGCCGGTTCGCTCGTAGTGCTCCCAGTGGCGATACTTCCTCCACGCGCGATAGACGAAGGAGATCATGCGATGATGGAAGAGGTCGAGGAAGTCGCGCTGCGTCGTCCCCTCGCTCTCGGCCCAGAGCATGTCCTCGGTGAAGTGATTGGGCATCGGCGAGGCGGGGCCGTAGAGGCCCATGAAGTTCACCGTCACGCGATAGCGGATCGGGATCTCCTCGCCCGGCAGCTCATACTGATCGACCGAATCGATGTCCGAGGAGGGGAAGCCCATGCTGGCGTTGGGGCGAAAGCGAAGCGTCTCGTGCCGCACCGGTCCGCTGCCGCCCGGGGCGACCGCACCCTCGCGCAGTCGAAGCAGTAGCCCGACCAGCCTGAAGAAGGAGTAGTCGCGTACTCCCGGGATCTCCATCGGCGACTCGTTCACAGCAGCTCGCGACGGCCGAGGCGATCCGGCCACTCGAAGGTCTCGCCCCGCTGCAGCCCGCGCGCGGTCAATCGCACGAAGGAGTTGATCGACGCGTAGAGGTTCATGAACTCGTTCAGCACCGTGCAGAAGAGGTAGAGATCGCCGTCGCCGGAGAAGCGGTCCTCGCTCAGCTCCATCGACACCTCGATCCCACGCAGGAGCGAGCCGTCGACCATCGTGTCGGTGGGACGCGCCGAGATGCGTTGAATGCCCTCGAGCCGAAGCGCGTTCGCGCGGGCCGCACGCGGGTCGCGCATCGCCTGAAAGTTGTACAAACCCAAGATTCCGCGCAAGGCTTGGACGTCGACCAGCGAGAGGTAGTTCAGCGTGAGGTGCGAGAGTAGCCGCCAGTGAAGGTCGCCCCCCATCGGCGGCGGGATCGACGGCGACGGCACGGTGAGGTTGCGAAAGCGCACGAACTCGGGCGAGCTGTCGGTCGGCACCTGGATATCGCCCGGACGGAGCGCCTCCGCCATCCGTCGATTGGTGCAGTGAATCCGCACCGCGATCGTCTCCGCCGGCGGCACCACCCCTTCGGAACGCTCATCGACGAAGGAGAGGAAGGTGTCGGCCCGCTCATCCACCACCGACTCGCGCATGCGAGCGAAGTAGTAGTGCGTCTTTTCGCTGCTCAGGGTGTCGTGGGTGAAGGAGAGGAAGGACGGAATCTCCTTTTCCTGCGAGGAACCCGACTGCGCGCTGGTCACGCGATCGATGGAGTAGATCTCGTAGTGGAGGGGCGAATTGCCCGAAGGTCGCAAGCGGTACTCGACCTTGGTGTGCTCGATCCGCAGCGGGTCGGTCTCGTGCGGAAAGAGGTTCACGATCGGCGTGCAGTAGAGGCGGATGTCGTCCGTCGTCGGGCGAATCGCGGTCGGGAGCGCGGTGTCGAAGCGGCACTCGATCCAGAAGCGATCCCCCTCGAGATCACGCAGCGCCTCCGCCCCGCAGAGATCGAGGAAGAGAAATTTCTCCGGCAGCGCGAAGTACTCTTGCAGGAGCCGATAGCCGGTGAAGGAGCGAGAGGGGTAGGAGAGCAGCGCCTCCTCATCGGTGAAGCCGGCCGGCTCGACGCGAATCGGCCGGAGCTTCGTGTCCCCCGCGCGTTGGCCCGGCCCCGACTCCCCCACCCACGCTTCGCGCAGATGGCAGCGCAGGTAGTAGTAGAGCGCGAAGCTCAAGGTGGGATCGGCATGAAGGAAGATGCGGATCCGCTTCAAGTCGAGCTGCTCAGGCTTCACCTGATTCCAGAGCTTGAATCCGAGCCAGAGCCGGCCCGGTCCCGTCGCCATCGCCTCGACCTGCACTGAATCGAGCGAGACCGGATTCAGCACCACCGGATAGCTCGTCTGAAACTGGCAAGGAGTCCCCTCGACCGGGACCGACTGGACGGAGACTCCGCGCTTCACCGTCTGCGATTGACGGAGCGCCGGCAACACCGGCTGAAACTCAAGGATCGACATCGACGGGATGGGCCTTAGGTAGTGCGGCCAGAGCATGGAGAGGAGCCCATGCGTCACCTCGGGTACCTCGTCGTCGAGCTTCTGGCGCACGCGCGCGCTCAGGAAGGCGAAGCCCTCGAGCAAGCGCTCGACATCGGGGTCGCTGCCCGGCGAGGAGAGGAAGTGCGCGGCGGTCGGATGGGCGCGAGCGAACTCGGCCCCCAGCTCCCTTAGGTAGAGAATCTCGTCCTGGTAGTAGCGATTGAACATGCGATCGCTCGGGTCCTTCCCCCAGATCCCGCTCGCCCGATCGATCGATGCTGGGCGCGCACGAGCGGGCTAGTCCTTGATCGAGACTCGGCCGGTCGGGTCGTACCGGGTCTCGAATCGAATCGACGCCCGTGCCTCGGAGGTGACGAGCTCTGCCGTCACGTCGAAGCGCAGCGTGAGCGGATCCATCGGATCCGAAACGTACTTCACCGCGACTCGACGGAGCCGAGGTTCGTAGCGCTCGATCGCCACGCGGATCGCGTTCCGCATGCGCCCGGCCGAATCGGGCATCGAGTAAGCGACGTCGGACAGATCGGGAATGCCGTAGTCGGGCAGCGCGGTCGCGATGCCGGGACGGGAGTTGAGCAAGCGCCTGAGGTTCGCCAACACCGATTCGGCCAAGCGCCCCGTGTTTTCGTGAATGGTGCGCCCCGATTCGCCCTCGGGATCACGCAGCCGCTCAAGCAAACTTCGTTCTCTCGGCACCACTCACTCCACTCGCCGAAACGGGGAGGAAGAGCGTGCTCTCCCTCCCCGGCCGACTTGCCTGCTGTCCTCGGCCGCGGCTTCGACCGAGGCGTTGCGCTTCGGTTGAATGAGGTACCGCCGAACCCGGATCGAAGAGAACCACGTCGAGCCAAGGGCCCCGAGGGGCCCTCGCCCTTAGCGGTTCTGATCCCAGGTGTCCTCGTGCTCGATTCCACCGTTCGTGTAGACCCACTTGATGGTGTGGAACACGAAGCTGACCTCCTCGAGCGGCGG
>CAZZAH010000562.1:0-3006 GCA_964652115.1 uncultured bacterium
CCGAACTACACTCTCGAGGTCAGCTGCAGCGCGTCGGGCCTGGAAGAGGGATCGTGTGACACTTCGATCCATACTTGGGGAGCGGTCAAATCGATCTACCGTTGAACACGCGGCCAAGCGTTTCGACCCGGCGGAGCGGCGCCGGCCTCGCGCTGGCGCTGCTCGCGCTCGTCGGCTCACCTGCGCGGTCCGCGTCCGGTGCGCCCGACTTCCCCCTCTCCTTCGACGCGGAGCACATCCGCTTGCACATCGTGGGGGATAGCCTGGAGGTGCGCGGCACCTACTGGCTGAGCTGCGTCGAGTCGACCGACGAAACGACGCCGCTCTTCTATCCCTTCCCGCACGACTCGCTCATGGGCGGCGCGCGCATGGTGTCGGTCAAGCTCGTGCGCACCCCGGGCGATTCGATTCCGATCTTCACGGAGACAGCGCCCACCGGCACCGGCGCACGATGGTGGATTCCGCCGTGCGCTGCGTCCGACACGCTCCGCCTGGAAAGCGTCTATCGACAAGCGCTCCGGGATCGGTACGCGCGATACATCGTGACCACGACTCGAGCCTGGGGACATCCGCTGCGCGAGGCGCGGTTCGAGATCCACCTGCCGCCGGGGACGGAGCCTCGAGAGTTCAGCTTCCCCTCCGTGAAGAAGGAGTCGGGCGCCGAGGTCTGGTATGCCTACGACGCCCTCGACTTCCTTCCCGACCACGACATTGAGGTGCGGTGGCGGTAGGCCCCGCGGCCTGCCGCGGCCGCGAACGGGGCCCTTCGCCGCGACCGTGCAGAGGTCGTTGACCTCGGCACCGAGTTTCGCCACGATCGTCGGTCCATCACGCCAACCGCTCCGTACTCGCCATCCATCGAGAGGAGACCATGTCAGAGGTCACACGCGATCTTCCGCCTCCGCCCGACACGCGCGAAGAACAGATGTTTCCGACCTTCACGCCCGAGCAGGTCGAGCGCATCCGCAAGTCCGGGCATCTACGTCGCGCCGAGCCGGGCGAGGTGCTGGTGCGTCCGGGCGATCTCGAGCGAAGGCTCTTCGTCGTGGTGAGCGGCGTCGTCGACATCGTGCGCGAGACGGGCGGGGACGAGCAGCTCGTGCGCTCGCTTCTTCCCGGTCAGTTCAGCGGCGAGATCAACATGCTCTCCGGGCGGCCGGGCTTCGTGCTGGTGCGAGCGCGGACGCCGAGCGACGTGATCGAGATCGAGCGTGATAGCCTCCTCACCCTCGTTCAGACCGACAGCACGGTGGGCGAGGTGTTCATGCGCGCCTTCATCCTTCGCCGCGTCGACCTGATCGCGCACGGGATGGGCGACGTCGTGTTGATGGGCTCGAACCACTGTGCGGCCACGCTTCGGGTAAAGCAGTTCCTCATTCGGAACAGCCATCCTTACTCCTACGTCGACCTCGATGTGGCGACCGACCTCCAGGAGCTGCTCGATCGTTTCCAGCTCGAGGAGGAGGACATCCCGGTGCTGATCTGCAGCGGCAATCGAGTGCTGCGGCGACCGAGCAACGAGGAGATCGCCGCCTGCCTGGGCTTCAACGAGTCGATCGACGAAACGCAGGTGCGTGATGTCGTCATCATCGGCGCGGGGCCGGCCGGTTTGGGTGCCGCGGTCTATGCGGCGTCAGAGGGGCTCGACGTGCTCGTGCTCGAGGCCGATGTGCCGGGAGGCCAGGCCGGGTCGAGCTCCAAGATCGAGAACTACCTCGGCTTTCCGACCGGCATCTCGGGGCAGGAGCTGACCGCGCGCGCCTACACGCAGGCGCAGAAGTTCGGCGCGAAGATGATGGTCGCGAACGGCGCGACGCGCCTTGCCTGCGCGCGGAAGCCGTACGTGATCGAAGCGGGCAACAGCGCACGCGTCCCGAGCCGCACCGTGATCATCGCGACCGGCGCGGAGTACCGGAAGCTCCCGCTCCCCAACATCGCGCAATTCGAAGGCGTCGGCGTCTACTACGGCGCGACGCACATGGAAGCGCAGCTCTGCCGCGACGAAGAGGTGATCGTCATCGGCGGCGGCAACTCGGCCGGGCAGGCCGCGGTCTTCCTCGCGGAGACGACGCGGCGCGTACACATGCTCGTTCGCGCGCCGGGCCTGGCGGAGACGATGTCCCGCTACCTGATCCGGCGCATCGAGCAGCATCCGCGGATCGAGCTCAAGACCAGTGCCGAGGTGATCGGTGTCGACGGCGGCGATCATCTGGAGGAGGTGCGTTGGCGCACCGAGGATCGAGAGGTCTCTGCTCCGATCCGTCACATCTTCGTGATGGCGGGCGCGATCCCGAACACGCATTGGCTCGAGGGCTGCGTTGCGATGGACGCGAACGGCTTCGTGAAGACCGGCCCCGATCTGACGCCGGAAGAGCTTCGCACCGCGCGATGGCCTCTCTCGCGCGCGCCGCGACTCTTAGAAACCAGCCTGCCGGGGATCTTCGCGGTCGGCGACGTGCGCGGCGGCAACTTGAAGCGCGTCGCGTCGGCGGTCGGCGAGGGCGCGATCGCGGTCGCGCTCATCCACCAAGTGCTCCACGAGCTGTGAAAGGGAAGCCATGACCCCCAACGATGCCTGCGCACACATCGAAACGGTCAAGACAGTAAAGCACCCCAAGCATCGCCAGTGTGACGAGTGCGTGCCGATCGGCGCGCACTGGGTTCACCTTCGCACCTGTCAGGAGTGCGGCGTCACGCTCTGCTGTGATTCCTCGCCGAACAAGCACGCGAGCAAGCACTCGCGCTCGAGCGGCCACCCGGTCATCGCCTCGGCCGAGGCCGGCGAGCGGTGGCTGTACTGCTACACGGACGACGCGTTCGCAGAGTATTGAGGTCCCGCTCGTGTTACGCCGAGAGCGGCCGCGAACCGCATGGAGGACCGCACATGCCTCACAACCTCGAGACCCTGCTCGCCCAGTCGGCGATCATCGAGAGGATCAACATCCTCTTCATCGCCACCGATGCCCGCGACTGGCCGCGCGTGCGCGACTGCTTCTGCGCGAGCGT
>CAZZAH010000563.1:0-3003 GCA_964652115.1 uncultured bacterium
CGGCCGCGCCGGGCGCTGCCCTCGCGGAGGAGTGGTCCGGGTCGATCGCGGACGAGCCGGTCTCCTTCGACGACGATCAGGACGCGCGAGGCGTGCAGCTTCAGGCGAACACCAGCGGCGTGACTGCCTTCTGGGTCGAGGACGTAAACGGATTCGGTGAGGTGCACTACGGGGCCGCGTTTCCGACCGGTCCGTGGAGCTCCGAATCGAGTGACCGGCAGCTCAGCTTCTCGGACGGCCATGGGGTGTTCGAGGAACCGGCGATCGACTTTGCCTTCCTGTCGAGGATCGTGGTCTGGAGCGAGGTCCACGAGTCGGCGCGAGAGATCCACTTCGGAATCAGCACCGATAGCGGCGCGCACTTCTCCAGCGAGGCGGCCGATCTTGTGCTGAGCGATCCGGCGAGCTCGATTGACGCTGGGGTCCCGTCGGTCGCGATGGTCAACCAACAGGTCATCCACGTCGTGTGGGCGCAAGCGATGAACGGGGTGAGCGAGGTGCACTACTCGCGGTCGCTCGATGGTGGCGCGACCTGGAGCGGGACGAGCGGAGACCGGGTCATCAGCCATCCTGACGGTAAGGCGGCGATCGATCCCCGAATCGTACGCGGAGAGAACGGCCGGCTGCTCGTCCTCTGGCGAGAGGAGCGCGACGCGGGAGGCTACGCGATCCACCTTGGGATCTCCACGAACAATGGCACGACCTGGAGCAGCGAGGCCGCCGATCGAGAAATCACCATCCCGGTGACCCAGCTCTCCGACTTCGACGTGTCGGTATTTCCTTCGATCAGCGCGCGCGTCGAGTTGGTCCTCGCCGCGAGCTTCGATGCGGTCGCTCCGTACCACGAGGAGATCTACTACAGCCGTTCGACCAACGATGGCGCCACCTGGTCCGGCGAGTCGGCGTTGACACCGATTTCCTTCGATGACGACCACGCGCGGAGCGCGCGCAATCCCGCCCTCTTTCACTCCGGGTGCGTCGGCGCGCTGGTCGCGTGGGACGAGGTGAACGAAGCGTCAGGAACGAGCGAGATTCACGTCTCTCGCCTCCGTGGCGCCGGGGAGCAGTGGTCGGGCGCGAGTGCGGACAGGATCGTGAGCTTCCCTGATGGCGAAGGTGGTGAACAGCCTTCCGTCGCCGGCTTCGAGTACGCCGAGCTGCCGTCCGGCGGCGGCCAGTCGTCGGAAGCGGCGGACACCTGGATCGCCTGGACCGAGGTCGAAGAAGGCGCCGTTCCAAACGCCGAAGTTCACATCTCGAAGAGCGGGATCTGCGTCGGTCCGAGCTCCTCTGCTCCTGATGTCGCGTCACTCGGGCGGCCTGCCGTTCTCGAGGTCTTCCCCAATCCGACTCGAGGGCCGATCCATCTGCGCCTCGACTTCGCCAGCCCGTTCGAGCGCGTTCGGCTGGAGTTGATCGACGCGAGCGGCCGCGTACTTCGCCAGGCGACCGAAACCTTGGACCAGGACGGACACGCCGGGCTCGATTGGGACCTCTTCGGAAGTAAGGATCGACCGCTGCCGTTTGGCGTCTACCTCGTGCGCGCGTCGACGCGATCGAGCGCGGCCGCGACTCCGCTCGTGGTGCGCTGAGGGCGGTTCAGCGATCAGGCGAAGGTCGCGTTCAACCTGAAGGCGAGCAAGTGCAGGTGACAGCGAGGCGACATGGTGAAGTACCACGGCCCGCCTCCAGCCGGGCCAGAGTAGGAGTGGACCATGCTCACGATGCATCGGATTGAATCGCCGGAACGCCCTAGGTCAGAGCCCATCCCCGCGCGGGCTCACTCGATCGGCCGCACGGCACTCGTCCTGTTTGCGTTCTTCGTTCTCGTCGGTGCGGACGGTGCGTGCGCGGAGGTCCGCCGCGTGCCCTCGCAGTACCCGACGATTCAGGCCGCCATCGACGCCTGCAATCCGTCCGACGTTGTCTTGGTCGCTCCGGGGACCTACGGCGGGGCCGGCAACATCAACCTCGACTTCCACGGTGTCGACCTGCATTGCAAGTCGGCGGGTGGCCCGTCCGTGACGACGATCGACGCTACCGCTGGGTCGTCTTGGAATACCGCCTTCTATCTGCACAGCGGCGAGACCCGGGCTGCCGTGATCGAGGGATTCACGATCGTGAACGGCTATAACGTGATCGGTGGGGGCATCTCCTGCATCGACGCGTCGCCGACCATTCGGAACTGCGTCATCCGCGATTGCGCCGCGCTCTTTGGAGGAGGTCTCGGCCTGTCCGGCTCGGGCGCCCTCGTCCAGTACACCACGATCGAGCATTGCAAGGTGATCGGATTGCCGGTCCAGGGGCAAGGCGGCGGTGGAGCGTATCTCCTGCACTCCCCGGCCAGGATCGAGGATTCCGTCATTCGGGGGAACGACATCGAGAATTTCGATTTGCCCGGAGGGGGAGTCTACGCCTCGGACGGCGGCACCTTCTCGCGCTGCGTCATTACCGGCAATGCCAATGGCGGCGTGTGGGCTGACCTCGCGCTCATCGATCATTGCACCTTGGCGTACAACGACTGGTTGGAGATCTGGATCGGTTCGATCGCCGACATCACCGGGTGCATCATCTACGATCCCTGCGAGTCGATCGACGTCAGGCTCTCGCCGAACACCCAGGCGACCGTGAGTTGTTCGATGCTGGACCCCGGGAAGGTTGAAGGGAGCGGAACGCTTCAGTACCTGACGCCGATCATCTCCGGAGATCCGCTCTTCTGCGCGGTGCCGGCCTGCAGTCCGATGCCCACGACCGATGGGTTCTTCGGTGTCGGTCCGGCCTCTCCGGCTCGGCCGGAGAACAATGAATGCGAGTCGTTCCTCGGCGCCAGCTCCTCGGACACGTGCAACCTGGTGGGGGTCGAGGACGGCCCAACGGCGTCGGGCCTCGTGCTCGGAAGCGCCTGGCCGAATCCGACCCGCGGGCGCGTGGAAATGGAATACCGACTGCCGAGCGAGGGAGCGGTCAAGGTCTTCGGCTCGACCTGGACGGCGATTCCAATCG
>CAZZAH010000564.1:0-2997 GCA_964652115.1 uncultured bacterium
TGCGTCAGAACTCGACCGTGTAGCCGGCCTGGATGATCGAGATGTCCATCGCCGGGTAGAGGTTCAGTGTGCGCTGTGCACCCACCGCGTCCTTCGGATGGCCGTCGCCCCACTGCCGTAAATACTCGCCGCGGATGCTGAACTCGCCCGGCATCGAGCTGACATGAAAGCCGTACTTCAACCCCAGGGTCGCGCTCCGGAGCGGTCCGAGCCGATAGTCGCTCGATGCGTACTGCGGCAGGACCTCGCCGTCGTGGAGGCCGAAGGTGAAGAAGTCGGCTTCGGTCTGCCGGTAATAACGGATGTGCGGTTGCACATATCGCTCGTTGCCCAGCTCGTGCCGATAGCGAAGGTCGATCGTGTGCGAGCGGATGCCCCAGGTGTCCCGATAGAAACGATGCGAGGCGTAGGCCACGTCCTCGTTGAAGTGATAGACGGTGCCGGTCAAGACGCTCGTGCGTTCCCGCGTGTCGGGGCGCTTCTCGGTCAACGTGTTCACCGACTCGCCGGTGCTCGGGTCGACCACGCTCACCACCTTGTACGGCTCGGTGAGGTAGCCGTCTTCCTTCGTCCTTCCGACGTTGACCTGCATGGTCCACCGACGCGTGATGATCTCGGAGATGCCCGCCATCCCGTCGATCACCTTCTTGGCGTGAGAGCCGTCCTCGATCCGGCCGCTCTCGGAGAGCCCGCGCGGCGTTCCTCCGACCGGATCGACGAAGTCGTGGTTCACGCCGCCGCCCGCGGCGACGGTCGTCCGCTTTCCGAAGAGCTCGACCGGGCCCTGTGCGGTCACACCGGTCGATTTGTAATCGGTGTCGGTGGAGGCATGTCCACCGAGCGTCGTCTTGAAGAGCCGGCCCCACGGCTTTTCCCACGAGAGATCGACCGAGAAGCGGTTGTCGTGGAAGGAGCGCGTCGGGACCTTGCCGATCGGGGTGGTGGCGAGGTTGCCCGAAGGAGTGGTGTAGGTCTGAATGCGCGTCGACGGCATGCCGCCGGTGGCCGATGCGCCCGACATGGTGTCGAACCCGAGCTTGGCCGCGAGCTTCTGTCCATTGGCGAAGAGCCGGCTCGCGCGGAAAATCGGCTCGACGATGTTGGTGCCGCCTCGCTCGCTATAAACGAGGGTCGCGGCCTCGACCTGCCACTTGGCGTCGCCCTCGGCTCGCGCCGCGGTCGAGAGAGCGGCTGCCGGCAGTCCGGAGGCGAGGAGCGCGCAGGCAGCGGTGCGGAGACGAGAACGGAGCGCGGAGCCGTTGGACTCTAGTTGCATCCGCAACCTCCGCCGCCGACGCCTGACCCGCCGGTCGACGCTTCCTTGCTGAAGTAGATGTGCTGGTCGATCTCGCCCTCGACCGGCGATGGGGTGAACTGCATCTTCGACTCGCTCAGAAGGTCGCGATCCCAGGGCTGAACGCGCGTGGCGGCGCAGCCTCCGAGCAGGGTCGCGCCGAGTGCCGCAAACGCGGCCGCGAGGATCGCGAGGAGCTTCGGCGCCGGCCGGCGGCCCACTCGTGTGAAATGCGCTCGGTTCACTTCGACTCTCCCTTCGGTGGAATCGCGGCGAGGGCCTTCGCGACCGCTTCCTCGATGGAGGCCTGGCTCTTTGGATCGAAGCCCTCGTGCGTATAAGCGAGCGTGCCGTCCGGCGCGATGATGAAGCTCGACGGCATCACCTTCACCTTATACGCCTCGGCCATCTTTCCGGCCGGGTCGTACGCGACGACGAAGGAGGGCTTGGTCTGCTCGACGAACGCGTCGGCCAGCTCGCGCTTCTTGTCGAGGTTGATGGCCACGACCACGAGCCCCTTCTCCGCGTTCTTGGTTTGAAGCTCGCTCATCCAGGGGAAGGACTTCTTGCACGGCCCGCACCACGAGGCCCAGAAGTCGACGTAGACCACCTTGCCGCGAAGCGACTCGAGCGAGATCGAGCCGTCGCGCACGGGAAGGGTGAAGGTCGGCGCCGCGATCGGTGGCGCGTCGGCGGCCAGCGCGCGCGTCAGCGTTGGCGCTGATAAGAAGAGGACGGAGAGGATCGGTGCGGCGATGTCACGGAGGGCGAGGCGTAACTGCATCATCATTGTCCTACTGCCGGGGGAGGGCCGAAAGCATGGCGAGAACGTGGCTCGTTCATACCGCCGCTCGTAGGCAGGGGTCCAGGCAAAATCCCTGCAGCCGCGTGCGGGCGCGATCGTTGACGCGCCCGAGTCTCAGGCCTATTCTGGCTCGACTACCGAGTAGTTCACCCCCGTGCACGAGGATGGATGGAATCGAGACCTAGCGATCCGACGCCGGGATCCTTCAATCCGGACGACCTCATCACCAGCCACCTCGGCTTGGTGGATGCGCTCGCCCGGAAGATCCTGCGCGGCCTGCCCGACTTTGTCGACGTCGAAGACCTGGTCGCCTTCGGGCGCATCGGTCTGATCGAGTCGAGCCGCCGCTTCGATCCCGCACGCGGCGTCCTCTTCAAGACCTTCGCCTACTACCGCATTCGCGGCGCGATCTTCGACGGCATCCGGAAGATGGCGTGGTTCACCGCGCAGCCGAGCGCCGAGGTGACCTTCGACGCGGCCGCGGGCGAGGTCTTGCAGGAAGGCGCCGAGCGCGAGCCGGGCGAGATGGGGTCAAACCTCGAGGGCATGATCGGCGAGGCGCGCGAGATGGTCGGCAACTTGGTCACCGCGCGGTTGCTCTCGCTCGACGCTTCACCGATCGAAGTGGCCGAGGACAAGCCGAGCGCGCTCGATCAGGTCGAGGTCTCGGAGATCGGGCAGATGCTCCGCTCCTGCATCGGCAAGCTCGAGGAGCGCGAGCGCGCGGTGCTCGAGGACTACTACTTCAATCACCAGACGCTCGAGGAAGCGGGCGCGAGGTGGGGGCTTTCGAAGTCGTGGACCTGCCGCCTTCACGCGCGTGCCTTGAAGAAGCTCGGGAAGCTCGCGCAGGAGGCGGGGCTCGGCTCTCCCGCTTAGTCGCCGTCGCGCGGCGGCG
>CAZZAH010000565.1:0-2976 GCA_964652115.1 uncultured bacterium
CTCCATCTCGATCGCGATGGTGTCGAGCTTCGCGCCGCCGACGCCGGCCTTCCGCGCGTTGCGGGCCGCCGCCGCCAGGCAGGGATCCATCACGCGATACTTGTACGCGGTCACCGCGGCGGTGTAGTTGAGCTGCCCCGCGTTCGGGTTCTTGCTCGCCTCGCCGCAGAGCCAGGTCTTCCACTGATCGAGTTGGCTGAGTCCGGACGCGCATCGATAGCTACCGTCGACCGCGCCGCCGATCGAGGAGGCGGTCGGGAAGCGCTCGACCACCGTCTTCCACGTTTCCCAGGCGGCCTGGTCGTTGTGACGGAAGTAGCTCTGGTAGCGCGCCATCTGTCCGAGCGCGCGCTCCGCGATCCCTCGCGCGTTCCGGCTGTCCTCTTCCATGATGCGGGTCAAGAGCTCCTTCGCGTCGGCATCGCGTTGACGATTGAGGTAGAGCTCGAGCACGTCGAGCATAAGCGGCAGCGAGTCGGGGTGCGCGGAGAGCTGCGCTTCCATCGAAGTGATGCGGTCCATGCCGCGCGCGATCATGTTCGCCTCGCTCAGGAACGCGCCCGACGCCATGTAGCCTTGCACACGATCGAGCTCGCTTCCGTCGGGACGAATGAAGAGCACGCAGGGGAGCCCGGTCACGGGATAACGGTTCATCAGCTCGTGTCCGGCCGGCGTGGTGCTGTCGATCTGAAGGGGGATGAGGTCGGCGGTGAGCTTGGCGCCGGCCGGCGTGCCCCAGACGTCGATCTCCATCTGCTTGCACTGGCCGCAGTGCTCGGCCCAGACGTCGATCATGATCGTCTTCTTCGATCGGGTCGCCTCGGCCATCGCCTGATCGAGGGAAAGCGATTGCCAAGCCACCTGCGCCTCCGCCGCTCCCGCGAACGCCAGCGTGAGAAGCACGGCACTGCAGGCCATCGAGGCATCACGCCCGCTCGAACACGCTCCCCAGAAACTCCGCGGCAGTCCCAACCGGATCATCTCGGCTCCCTTGTTTGCCCCGCGCGGGGGACGCTTGACCCAATGCTCGAGCCCTTCGCTCGATCGCTACTTTCGCTCGACTAGCGTGACCGTCTTCGTGATCGACTCCGCGCCGCGCTTGACCGTGACCGCGACCTCGTCCCCGGGCTGATGGCCCTTGAGCGCGTCGGTGAAGTCGGAGAGGTTGTCGATCGGCGTGCCTCCGAGGTCGACCAGCACGTCGCCCTTCTGAAACCCCGCCTTCTCCGCCGGGCTCCCCGGCGTGACGCCCGAGAGCAAAACGCCCCCCGACTCGCGCGCGAAGTCGGGGATCGTGCCGAGGCTCACCTTGCGCGGGCCGCCGCTCGAAGTCTGCGGCTTGGCATTCGCGGCGCCCGGCGGCACGAAGGTCAACGGCTCCTCCCGATCGGCGAGAAAGATCGCGAGGTCGCTCGCGAAGTCGATGACCTCGACCAGCCCCTCGACGTTCACCTTCTCCGCCGTGTCGGTCGGCCGATGATAGTCGAGGTTCGGACCGGTGAAGAAGTGGAGCACCGGGATCCCCTTCTCGAAGAAGGCCGCCTGGTCGGAGGCGAAGGGCGCGGCCATCGGCGTGACCAGCTCGAGGCCGTAGCCGAGGTTGACGCCGCGAAGGATCTCCGGCCATTCGGCCGCGCTCGCCGCACCGAAGAGATAGAGCTTCCGCTCTTCCATCCGGCCGATCGTGTCGAGGTTGAGGTTGGCGAAACTGTGGTCGAGAGGCACGGCCGGCGAGGCGACGTAGGCCTTCGCTCCAAGGAGCCCTTCTTCTTCGCCACTCGTCGCGAGGAAGACGATGGTGCGGCGAAGCGACGGCTCGGCCTTGAGCCTTCGCGCGAGCTCGATCAAGGCCGCGACACCCGACGCGTTGTCGTCCGCGCCCGCGAAGAGCTCGCCCGCCGCGTTCTTTCCCAGGTGATCGTAGTGCGCGGAGATCACGATCGCGCCGGCCGCGGGGTCGCTTCCGCGGAGGAGGCCGATCACGTTCGCGAGCTCGATCGAACCCCACTCGCCCTTCGCCGGCGTGACCGCGTCGCTCACCTCGGCGCGCGACGGCGTGAACCTCGCGCTGTATTTCTCGCCGGCGCCCGGCGTGAGGCCGATCTCCGCGAAGGACTGCTCGATGTAGTCACGCGCTTCCTCGAGCCCGGCCGAGCCGGGACCGCGCCCTTCCATCTGCGGCGCGGTGAGCGAGAGGAGATGCGCGCGGAGCTTCACCACGATCGCCTTCACGGCCGGCGCCCCGGACGGAGGCTGCGCCTGAGCGAACGCGGCGAGCGAGAGCGCGAGGCTGCCCGCCAATCCCAAGCATCGCCATGAATCGAGCAACGAACGCCTCCTCTCCTCGCCGCGCGCGCTCAATCGAAGCGCACCGTGAGCGGCGAGAGGGTGTGTGTCCAGGAGCCCTTGCCCCGGTTGTCCGGCCCGTCGAAGACGAGCCAGCTGTACTTTCCGTAGTGAGGCACCTTGCCGTCGACGACCGGAATCAGCGCGGCATCGGGGATCTGGAGCACGCTCCACGAGAGATCGCCGCTTCCGGGGATGGCGCCGGTCAAGATCACGTTCGAGCGAACCGGATAGCGCTCGCCGGCGATGATCCACTCCCCCTTCGGTCCGGTCGGCGCGGTCACCTCGCCCAGGCCGATCGTTAAGCGGCGCGCGGTTCGGCCGAAGCCGAGCAGCCACGCGGCGGTCGTCGGGACCCAATCCTTCGCGACCTTCGCCTCGTCGACTCGGGCGATGCCGCGTGCCTTGTCCCAGCCGTTGACGATCTTGTCCCAAGCCGCGCGCTGCGCGGGCGAGAGGTCCTCGGCGTAGACCACCGTGACGCTATCGGCACCCAAGGTCTGCCCGATCGTACTTGGGATCTCGGCGTGATCGAGCTTCCGCATCAGCTCGAAGTCGGGATCGAGCGAGAGCGCGATCGGCTCGCCCGCCCCCTCGACGCTGAAACCGCCGCTTTGCAGCGGGAGGGCG
>CAZZAH010000566.1:0-2976 GCA_964652115.1 uncultured bacterium
CTATAGTCGCCAACCGCGCCGGACGTGGCGTGTACTTCGGGCGGCAAGGCGTTCTCCCATCGCTGGATGAACCTGCGCGGATCCAGGATCTCCACGCAAGCCTTCGCCTCGAACTCGGCGACGAGCGACTCATTGAACGTCATGCTGACGCAGAAGATGAAGATGTCCTGAGCCTTTGTGATGAATTCCGCGCCGCGTTGCAGGATTGATTTTGTACCTCGAGTGTGGTTCGTGATTTCGAGTCCGGTCAGCGGTCGATAGAGGCGCGTCCCCTCGTACTCATCCCCGACCACCTGAGCCGCTTTCGCATCCTCGTAATCCCGGTAGTAGGCGGCGTTCCAACAAAACATCTCGCCCGCCAGAAATTGTTCAGCATGATGGAGATGCTGGAAGTACTTGAACCGGCTGTGACGCACTACTCACGATTGTAACGACCGTCACCCCTGGTTACATGTCTTAGGATTCGGCAGCATGGGGCCGCTGGCGAATCTGCTGATAAAATTTCGCTCTGGCGTTGAGCACCGATGTCGTTTACTGTCGTTCCACTGCACGGTCTACATTTGCCCCACGGCACGGTGCGGCAGTTCGGGATCTTCACGGTGCAGGATGTGCCCGAGTGGCTGCGCAAGGACAAGGTTCTCTTCGATCTTGGCAGGCGGGATCGCGACTTGATCAGTCATGCGACCCACGCACTCGTTTCGGAGTACGAAGCCGAAGCGTACGGCAGTCCAGACCCCGGATGGCCCGGACCAGAACCACGGAGCATTCAAGATTTGCGATGGGAGAAGGCGCTGCTCGCCAACATGGCCCTGTGGCTCGCGATGCCGTCACCGCTTTGCGTAACGGTAGGTTTCCACGCGCTGGCACCCTACGCCGAACCGCTGCTTGAGGCGCCCCGAATCATTCGTGTGGATATCGAGCCGCGCTTGTTGTGTTCTGACGCTGACGAACACGTTGCGCCCGCTATTGACGACGTGGTCGAAGCGGCACAACTCTTCGGGGCCCTCTCCCAGGTCCCGGGCAAGAATAGCGTTTGGTCAGCGCTTCGTGCCTTTTGGGCCGCGCTCACCTCGTACCGTACTGACATCCGATACCCGCTCTTCTGGCAAGGGCTTGAATCCTTATTCGGTTCAGAGGCCGAAGAACGAGGCATCAGCGAGCGCCTGCGCAATCGCATCGCATGCTTCCTCACGGAGAAGGCGACCACCAGGGACAGGTATCGCGAACAAGTACGGTGGTGCTACAAACAGCGCTCGCTTATCGTCCACGGGCGATGGCAGGACACTCAAGAATTCCGGGAGAGCTTCATGCTCCCTACGGAACAACTCGTGCGCGAAGTACTCGCCCGGATCCTCAAAGAGCCTGGCATGCTCTCAAGGTTCCTCTCAGGACGCGATGCGTTCCTCGAAACGCTCACGAGGTCAGAACCCCCCACGTCAGTCCTCCGTCGGTGAGTCGTGGTCGAGGAGTGGGGCGTACCGCCAGCCCTCTGGCTGGGCCTGAGCGCCGGCGGGCCTGACGGGCTGTTGAACAAACCGAAATTGTAAGATTCGCCTCGCCCCGTACACCCGCTGGACCGATGAGGCTGATGTCGAACGTACCTCCATGCCCACGGCACTCAACAGGCTGACTGGTACTGAGACAGTGGTCGCCGCGCGGAACTGTGCAACACGCCTGGGTTTAGGGGTCGGGCTTGCCTTCCTTCTAGACCTTGCTCACATCGACGGCGGGAAACCCCCATCGCTTCAACGTCTGCCCGATTGGCCATTGGCCGGTTTTCGGTTAGGCGTTCGCCAGAGTTGCCGACAGGTTCGATATTCTCTACTAATCTGCTCTAATTTTGTGGAACCGCCTGCCCGCCTGCGTTTGACCCGCCGGATCCTCCGGTCCGAAGAGTCATGCGCGACCTGACCGCCATTCCGTATCCGCCCTAAGGGCTCCGGCACGAGGAGGGGCCTCGATGAAGTGTCGCTTCGCGGCATGGCTCGTCTCGCGGCCACACTTCCGGCGTTTCAGGCCGCTTGGTGGATCGGCTCGTGATGCAGGCGCATCAACTGCTCCCCGCGCAAGGCAAGAGAGGCATAAGTCCGGCCAGAATCGTCGCTGAAATCCACTTCGAACACGCCCGGGGCCAACACCTCGACGATCGTGCCCACCTGGCCACGGCGCAAGTTCCGATCCGGCAAGTCTTCGAGGATCGCCACCACGGAGAGTAGGTCAAAATCAGCCATCGTTCTCTACCTCGTCTAATAGTACATAACAGGACGTGAGCCTTGGGACCTCATCGTTCCCCGAAACGATCCATGCGGATCGGACCGGAGCCCGTCGGCTCCCGTGTTCCAGCTCAAAATCGATCGAGTATCGCCTTCCAAATTCGTCGTGATGACGCTCCTTGGCGTCTCCTTCTCGCGCCACGACCAACAACTGTCGCCGGAGAAAACCGGCATCGCTCGAACCGAGGCCTAAGACGGCCGCGAACACACGGGCTTTGTGACGGCCGCGAACATGATTCGGATTGAGGCAATAATCGCGTAGCTTCGTCAGCTCGACGATGGCTCGCTCACCACCCGGCAGCTTCATTCTTTCCTCAGGGTAACGCCAGATTCGCCCTCACCACTGGCGAATCGTCTGACACCGGCCGTTCCCGTACGGGTTGGCTCACGACTGCGTTTTCATCGTGGGAGCGACTGCCGCGTTCTCCGTCTCCACGTCCCTTTCTTCTCCGCTCCCACGAATGAAAACTTAGTTCGTATCGTCGATTCGATGGTCAATTTTCCCCAAGAAATCAACAACATACCGGAATCGAGGACCCGACCCGCAACCACGCCCGAGCTATCCTCCAAACGGGTGAAACACCACGCCCAAACCCCGAAAGGAGAAACTCGATGCCCAAGAACCCCCCCCCGGCCCAAGTGGAAGCCTCCCGCCGCCACCGCGCCCGATCCCGCGGCCCGGTCACCCCCGAAGGCAAAGCCG
>CAZZAH010000567.1:0-2970 GCA_964652115.1 uncultured bacterium
CTCGTAGTGCGTGATCGCGCGCTCGCCCGACGCGCGGTCTTCGGTCGAGAAGCGCGTCAAGCCTTTCGAGGTCGCGAGGAAGGAATCGAAGGTTCCACGATCGCGCGTCAGGTTGCCCGTGACGATCGCGCGATAGACTCGCTCGGGGCTATGCGCGCGAAACTGCCGCTCGAGCTTCTCTCCGCTCGCACGATCCTTCGCCAAGACGAGGAGCCCCGAGGTCTCTCGGTCGAGTCGATGCACCACCGTGAGCGGCCGGCGTGCACCGCGTCGCTCGAGATAGCGCTCGACTAGCTGCACCATCGTGTTCCGCTCGCCGCGCGGGGTCGGCACGGTCAGCACCATCGCCGCCTTCTCGACCACGATGATCTGACGGTCCTCGAAGACGACGCGAAAGGACAGCGCCATCAGGGACGGACGACCAGCCGCGCACGGAGCTTCGATCGGACGACCGGCCACTCCTCGGCGAGGATGCTGTAGTAGATCGAGTCGCGCACGCGTCCGGTCGAGGTGATCGCGTGCTGGCGCAGCACCCCTTCCTCGCGTGCGCCGAGGCGAAGGATCGCGGCGCGCGATTGGTGATTCAGCGCATCGGTCTTGAGCTCGATGCGGTTCAAACCGAGCGCGTCGAAGCCGTGCGAGAGCATGAGGAGCTTCGCCTCAGTGTTGATCGAGCTTCTTTGCCAAGGTTTCGCGACCGTGGTCCACCCGATCTCGATCCGCTTGTGGCTCGGCTCGTAGTTGCCGAAGCGCGTGGTCCCGACGACGCGGCCGGTCTCCTTCTCGATCGTGGCGAAGGGAAGCGCATGCCCTTCCGCCTGCCACTCGAGCGCGGTGCGGACGTAGGCGGCCATCTCCTCGCGCGTGGTCACGCTCGCGATGGTCCACTCCCAGAGCGCGGGATCGAGCGCCACCTCGGCGAGTGCGTCGACATGCTCGAGGGCGAGCGGCTCCAAGCGCACATGGCTTCCTTCGAGCACCACCGGCACGAGCGAATCCGACATACCCTTCTCCTTCGACCAGGAACCTTGAGCATCTGCGGGGTGCTTGGTACGCTGCCTCGCACTGCCTTCGCGCCTCGCCCCCCGGCGGCGACGCGGAGTGGGATTGTAGCGCGAAGTGCGCGGCCCGTCGCTTGGCCGCGCGCAGCACACCTATTCCGATTGAGAGCCCATGCCGACCCAGAGATACACCGGGCCGAATACCGGAACGAGCCCGTGGCAGACCCGCTTTGCCTTCGCCCTGCGTCAATCGCTGCGCGAAGGCTATCGCGGGCGCGATCTCCGCGCTGACCTGACCTCGGGCCTGATCGTGGGGATCGTCGCGCTTCCCCTCTCGCTCGCGCTCGCGATCGCGTCCGGCGTGCCGCCGCAGCATGGGCTCTACACCGCGATCGTGGCCGGGGTGGTGATCGCGCTGCTCGGAGGCTCACGGGTCCAGGTCTCGGGACCGACTGCCGCCTTCGTCGCGGTGCTCGCGCCGGTCGCCGCGCAGTTCGGAGTGGGCGGGCTCCTCGTGGCCACGATGATGGCGGGGGTGCTGCTTCTCTTGATGGGCCTCGCCGGCTTGGGCGGGCTCATCCAGTTCATCCCCTATCCGGTGACGAGCGGCTTCACCGCCGGCATCGCGCTCGTGATCGGCACGCTGCAGTTGAAGGACTTCCTCGGCCTCACGGTGCCGCATCTGCCGCCGGGCTATCTCGAACGAGTGTGGGCCTTGATCACTGCGCTCCCGACCATGCGCTGGCCCGACCTCCTGATCGGATGCATCACACTCGCGCTCTTGCTGACCTGGCCGAAGCTGACCAAGAAGATCCCTTCGCCGCTCGCGGCAATCGTGATCGCGTCGCTGGCGGCGGTCGTCCTGAAAGAGCTCACTGGCCTCTCGGTCGACACGATTCAGAGCCGCTTCACCTACATGGTGAACGGGGTCGAGAAGCACGGCATCCCACGTCTGCCGCCACTCCCCTCGTTTCCCTGGAGTTGGCCTGGACCAGGTGGAGAGCCGCTCACCCTCTCGCTCAGCACGCTTCGAACGCTCGCCTCCTCCGCCTTCGCCATCGCGATGCTCGGTGCGATCGAGTCACTGCTCTCGGCCGTGATCGCCGACGGCATGACCGGCCAGCAGCACGATCCCGACGCCGAGCTGATGGCGCAGGGCTTGGGCAACATCGTGGCGCCCTTCTTCGGCGGGATCGCGGCGACCGGCGCGATCGCGCGCACCGCGACCAACGTGCGCGCCGGCGGACGCACCCCCTTCGCCGCGGTGGCGCACGCGCTCTTCATCCTCGCGGTCGTGCTGCTTCTGGCTCCGTTGATCGGCTACTTACCGATGTCGGCGCTGGCCGCGTTGCTTCTGGTGGTGGCTTGGAACATGAGCGAGATCCGGCACGTGCTCCACACGCTTCGCGTAGCGCCGCGAAGCGATGTGCTCGTCCTACTCACCTGCTTCGGGTTGACCGTGCTCTTCGACATGACGGTCGCGGTGACGATGGGCGTGATGCTCGCCTCGCTCCTCTTCATGCGGCGGATGGCGGAGGTCTCGTCGGTCAATCTGCTCACCGCCGGGCATCCGTCGCTTCCCGCTCATCTCCCGAAGGGTGTGTTGGTCTACGAGGTGACGGGCGCGCTCTTCTTCGGCGCGGCGCAGAAGGCGATGAGCGCGCTCAAGACGGTGCAGCGCGGCGTGAAGACGGTCGTGCTCGACTTAAGGAGCGTGCCCGCGATGGACGCAACCGGGCTGGTGAACCTGGAGAGCGCGATCGAGCGCTTGAACGGCGCCGGCATCTTCGTCGTGATGGGCGGGCTTCAACGTCAGCCGGCCCGCGCGCTGGCCAAGGCCGGTTGGCGGAATCGAACGGGGAAGCTCGCGGTGTTCCTCTCATTCGAGAAGGCGCTCGATCACGCGTCGAAGTTGGCGGAGGACCCTCCCGCCGAGCGGACGAGCGAACCGGAGCGAACCACCTAGTCG
>CAZZAH010000568.1:0-2968 GCA_964652115.1 uncultured bacterium
GATGCCGCAGAGCGCCGCGCGCCTTTCCCTCCTCGTGCGTCCAGCTCGCTAGGCCACGCCTCGGAGCAATTCGAACAGACTCGTCCGTTTGGTTTGCGCTATAGGCGAACTTCGACGTACTTCGCTTCCTCGTTGCTCGTTCCTGGAGGCTGTGCCAGGCTCGTCGCGTCGAGGAGGCATCTCCGCCCATGCTTGCCCAGCGGCGCGGAATGCCGATAGAAACAGGCCGCGCGGCCTCGATCACAGCGCTGAGCTCTCGCCCTCCGCGCTCCCCCCCTCTCTCCGAGCCGCGCAACGCCGAACATCCGGATCAGCTCGCGATCCGAAGAAAGTAGGAAGAATGCGCACTCATCAAGCGCTCGCTTGCCTCGCTCTCTCCTCACTCACGCTCTTAGTCTCGCAGCCCGCTATTGCCGGCCCCAACGCCGGCGGAACCTTGATCGTTCACAGTCGGCCTGACATCGAGTACTGCGCCGATACGCCGACCTACTGCGGGCTCAATGACTACTCGGGCGGCTGCGCCGGCCTTTCCACGAATCTGCCGTCCGATCCGGCCATCACACACGTGTGGTGGGTAACCGCGGCGTTTCCGGCGAGCAGCTCGCCGCAACTCCGGGGACTCACTTTCGGAATCGCCTATGAGCCCAGCTCGCTCGCTCTGGTCGGCTGGGGGAAGTGTGGGAACTTCGAGATTCCGGATCCGACCTGGCCGCAGCCGAACTCGGGCACTTCGATGACGTGGGGTACTTCCCAGACCGGTCACTTGGTCGATGCGTATTGGTTTGCCGGCTACACCTACCAAGAGGGCGATTACAGTTTCAGGCTCCGCACAAACCCGATCCACGGAGGGGACTTCGCCGACAATAGCGTGCCTTCTGTCCTCGATCCGATCGCGGACTTCGGCTCGCTCGGCTTCGGCAATCACCCGGGCTACCTGCCTTGTCCGGGCGGCGTTGGTGCTTGTTGCCTTCCTGACGGCGCGTGCCAGCAGACCTCGCACGCGCTTTGTGCAGGGACTTGGCTCGGGAGCAGCGTGTCGTGCGACGTCGACCCGTGCGCGATTGGCGCGTGTTGCTTGGCCGACGGCACGTGTCGGCTACTCTCGGGTGACAACTGCGGCGTCCAGGGAGGAAGCTATCAGGGCGCACTGACGACGTGCGAACCGCAACCGTGCACAGTCGCGACTGGCGCGTGTTGTCTGCCTGATGGCACCTGCGAAGTTCTGACCGAAGCGAGCTGCGTCGCCTCCGAGGGCACCTTCGTCTGGAACGGCGTGGCTTGCGATCCCAGCCCTTGCGAACGACCACACTACCTGCTCACGGCCGACGGTTCCGGTGATCTACCCACGATCCAATCGGCGGTGAACGCGTCGGAAGACGGCGCGGTGATCGAGCTCGCGGACGGGACCTACACCGGCGCGGGCAATCATGGCGTCGATTTCTTGGGTAAGGCGATCGTGATTCGCTCCCAGAGCGGCAGCGCTTCCGCTTGCATCATCGACTGTCAGTCGCTCGATCGAGGCTTCATTTTCGAGTCGGGCGAGGGAGCGAGCGCTGGTCTGGAAAGGGTGTCTGTGATCAATGGTCACGCGGGCGAAGGCGGGGATCGTTCGAATCTCGCACAGCTCTCCGCACTTTTCGGGGTGCAATTTCATCGGTGGGCAGGCGGTCACGGCCGGGGCCATCTTCGTGCAGTTCGGCGGCCCGAGGATCGAGGATTGCCTCTTCAGCGGCAACCTCGCCGACGTCACGGGAGGGGCGATCGTTGCCGACTGGGCGAACGGCACGCAGATCCGGCGCTGCGTGTTTCGAAACAACCACGCAACCAGTTCCTACAGTGAAGCGGGCGTGCTGCTGGCCGTCGGCGGCTCGCCGTTCACGATCGATGGCTGCACCTTCTGGGACAACTCGGCTCCTCGCGCCGGAGGAGTCATGGAGCTTGGGGGCCCGCCACTCCAAGCGACCATCTCCAACTGCACTATGGTAGGGAACAGTTCTGCCCGTGGAAGCGCCATCTACGCGTCTCTCACCGATGCTCCGAACGTTGCTTTGAAGAACTGCATCTTAGCGTTCAACCAGGGACCAGCGTTCGATTGCAGCGGCGCGTCGCTCAGCCTGAGCTGCTGCGATGTCTTCGGCAACGTCGGTGGCGACTACACTGAATGCACGGCTCCGCAGAATGGAATCCGCGGCAACATCTCCGTCGATCCTCTTTTCTGTGACGCGGCCGGCGGTCAATTCGAGCTTCGCCCCGGCTCGCCATGCTTGCCGAAGAACTACGGCACCGTGTCGAGTTGCGGGTTGATGGGCGCCCACGGTCGCGGCTGCACCCTGCGAGCGTCGAAGGGCGCCGAATCGAACCCCGGCGATGCGTTGACGCTCATTCCGGGGAAGACGCTCCTCGGCGCGGTGCATCCCAATCCGACGACCGGGAAGATCCAGTTCTCGCTCGCGCTCGGCCGAACTTCACCGGTGCGGATCGAGCTGATCGATGTCGGTGGTCGTGCCGTTCGGAAGATTGTCGACGCTCCGCTCAGCGCCGGGATGTACGACTTCGATGAGCGCTTGGTTGGAGCATCGGGAACGCAGCTGCCGGCCGGCATCTACTACCTGAGCTTGAATGATGGCGAGGAGCGGACAGTCCGCAAGTTGGTGCTCATCAAGTAGCCTCCAGCGAGCGGAAGAGGAACGAACGATGCGCGCCGCCCTTCGCGTCCTGATCGGTACTCTCGTCGTCGGTTCGCTGAGCCATGAGAGCGGCACGGCGCTCGCATCGGGTCACGTGAACGGATGGCTTGCGGCCGGTCTCTGCCCGACTCACGTGGAAAATGATCGGCTGCCCTCGACTCCATGGACTGGGAGCGTGGGAGTGGGGGCCAGTTTCAAAGTGTCACCGCACCGCGTGATCGAAACGGGGCTGGTATACGAGCGACGAGCCCAGTCGAAGTTCAGTCACTTCGCCACCGACG
>CAZZAH010000569.1:0-1660 GCA_964652115.1 uncultured bacterium
GTGCTCGGTCGCGTGGGTCAAGCGGTGAGCGCCTTCCTGCTCGACATGCAGAATCAGGGGCTGCTCGATCGCGTCCTCGTGATGACGATGTCGGAGTTCGGGCGGCGCGTGGAGGAGAACGGCGGATTCGGCACCGATCACGGCACCGCCGCGCCGATGTTCTTAGCGGGCGCGGGCGTGGTGGGCGGCCTCTACGGCATCAACCCTGACCTCACCGATCTGGATCAAGATGGAAATCTGAAGCACCAACACGACTATCGCAGCGTGTACGCCACGGTGCTCGAGCGGCACTTCGGGGCCGACCCCACCCTAGTCTCGGAGGTTCTCTTTGGGAGCTATCCGACTCTCGGGTGCCTATCCGGGTTTGCGCCGCGACCCGCGCCGATCCGCGCGGCCGGGTTGCCCTCGGTTGACCGGTTGCGCGGGGTGAGCCCCAATCCGATCCGCGCGAACCGAGGCCGAGCCGAAGTCCGCTTCGATCTTGCGCGACCGGCGGAGGTGAGCCTCGACGTCTTCGATCCGGCGGGACGTCGCGTGAGCGAGCTTTCGCGCGGGAGCTATCAGGCGGGGGAGCACAGCGCGAGCTGGGATCTCTCGCGTCTTTCGGCCGGCACCTACTTCGTTCGCCTCGCGCTTCCGCACTGGGAGAAAAGGGCGCGCGTGGTGGTCTTGCCGTAGCCGTTCTTCGCTGTTCGACCCCTCAAGCGAGAAGACACCACGCAACCGCGTGGTGTCTTCGTTTATGCGCCGCCCACGATTTTGAATTTTGTCTGTTCGGTCGAGCGCCAATTCCCGTTCGGGACGAGCATTCCACCCCTCGAGATATTCAGGGGGAGCGCAGGGTCCAGAAGAGAGGAGGCTTTCCCATGAACCGCGTCCGAATCGACCAAAGGGGCGCCGCGACTCGACCGGCGGCAGCAGTCCTTGGTTTCCTGATCGCACTCTGCGGCTTCGGCCCGACAGCGGACGCGGCCCCGCCCTACGCCGAGGAGTGGTCGACGGTGGGCGCTCCGCAGGATGTCGAGGTGGATCCGACGGGGCGAGTGTGGGTCTCCTGCTTCGACGACTACGTTCGCGTCTACGCGCCGACGGGCGGCGAGCTCCTCTTCACCATCGGCGGCACCGGTGCGGGAGATGGTGAGTTCAACAACCCCTACGGAATGGCCTTCGACACGAACGGCGACGTCTACATCTGCGATTACGCGTCGGCCCGAGTGCAGAAGTTTACCAGCGACGGAACCTTCCTCCTCTCGTGGCCCATTCCCAGCGATCGCGCCGACCATGTGGCGCTCGATGCCGCGGGCGATGTGTATGTGACCGGCTACAGCGACTTCTCCGTGCACAAGTACACCTCGACCGGAGCGAGCCTACTCGACTGGACCACGGTCGACGGATCTCGGCCCTCCGGTGTGGTCGTGCTCGGAAACTCGCTCTACGTGGTTCCGTGGGACACGCAGCTCGTGCAGCAATTCGACACCGACGGGAATCTAACGGGCTCTTTCGATGGCCTCCTCGTGAACGGCACCGACATCGAGCTCGACGGCTTGAACCAACTCTGGGTGGCCGACTACAGCGGCAACGAAGCTCGAGCCTTTACCTCGGATGGCGTCCTCGTGGATGTGCTGGGCGGCCCCGGCTCCGGTCCCGGGGAGTTCAACGG
>CAZZAH010000569.1:1760-2967 GCA_964652115.1 uncultured bacterium
GCTCCTGTTCGCTACTGCTTGCCGCCCGGAGGCGCGGCCATCACCGGCTGCGGCACCTCGTTCTTGATCGCCGGGATCGTCTGCAGGAACGCGAAGACCGCCTTCAGGTCTTCGTCGGTCATCGCGGCGAGGCTCGCCCACGGCATCGGCGGAAGGATCGGCCGACCGGCGCCGCGCGACTTCCCCGTTCGCATCGCCTTGATGAAGAGCCCCTCGTCCCATGCTCCAAGGCCCGTTGCCATGTCGGGCGTGAGGTTCGCCGCGAACGCGGTCCCCATGGGAGATGCCCAAGCCGTCATGGTCGCGCCGCCCGCGACGATCCAAGGACCGGTCGGCGCGGGAGCGGGAGGCATCACCATCTCCGCCGGATGGCCCGACAGCATCTTCGTCATGTCGGGCTCAGGCCCCTTCTCTCCCATCTTCCATGGCGTGTGACAGTCATTGCAGGAACCGATCGTGACGAGGTACTTGCCTCGCGCGATCTGATCCGCTGTGCCCTTCGAGACGGCGGTGCCGACCGCGGTACCCGCGATCAACGCCGCGCCGAGCGTCACGATGAGCATGTGCTTCATGCGCGTCCTCCTTCGTCGTTGAGTATGTGCGACCTTGGAACCGCGCAGTGAAGCGCAGCCCACGCCCAGCTCGCCAGAAAAAAACGTGCGGGCTGAGATGGCGGCGGGGGTGGTACCGTCGTCGCGCGCGAGGGAGGGCGAATGCGAATCGGAATTGACCTGGGCGGAACGAAGATCGAAGGAGTGGCGCTCGCGCCCGACGGTAGCGAACGCGCCCGCCTTCGTGTGCCCACCCCGCGCGACGACTACGAAGGCACGCTTCGCGCGATCGCGCAGATGGTCTTCGAGCTCGAGGCGAAGGCAGGCGAGCGCGGGACGGTGGGACTCGGCACTCCCGGCGCGATCTCTCCCGCCACCGGTCGGATGAAGAACTGCAACTCGACCTGGCTCAATGGCCGCGCGCTGAAGGAGGACCTCGAGTCGAAGATCCGCCGCGTGGTGCGAATGGCGAACGACGCCAATTGCTTCGCGCTCTCGGAGGCGATCGATGGAGCGGGCCGGGATGCCGACGTCGTCTTCGGCGTGATCCTCGGCACCGGCTGCGGCGGCGGCGTGGTCGTGCATCGGCGCGTGCTCATCGGACCGAACGCGATCGCGGGGGAGTGGGGACACAATCCGCTTCCGTGGCCGCGCGA
>CAZZAH010000570.1:0-2949 GCA_964652115.1 uncultured bacterium
GATTGTTGACGGGTGCGGGCTGAGGGTGGATTGGCGGGCGGGCCTGACGTTCGGTTCGCGGTGCGGAGAAGCTCAGGACGGAGGCCGCGCGCGCGACCTCCGTCGGACTTCCCCCGAACCGGGCGGTCTCCTTGGTAGGCTGCGGATGCTGGCCCTTACTCCTCCCTGTCCGACTCCTCCGACTTCTTTGAGCCGAGGCCGGGCAAACTGCTGACCGCAAAGCTCACGGAATAGAAGCTGCCCACCCGCATGACCTGCTTCGTCGCGAGCGGTTCGTTTACCAACTGGCGCTCCGGCCGTTCGCCGTGGAGCGCCTCGACCTTCCCCGCGGACAGTCCACCCGAAAGTCCCAGGCGCACACTCCGACCGATCACGCTCGCCCCCCCGCATAGATAGCGCGCGGGGTCGCCGGTGGTCAGACCGAGCGTCGGGCCGGCTGCGAGCTTGAGACCGCCGCAGCGGAAAGTGTAGAGATAGTGAGCAAAGACCGCCGGATGGAGGTCGATGCGATCCCGAGCTCCGCTCACCACCCTACGACCAGTGCCGGTCGTGTCGACGCTTGGGGCGCTGACGTAGTGTCGGTTGAAGAGGTCGGTTCGGGCAAGCCCTCCCGAGAAGCTAACGAGCCAGCGACCGGACACGGGCACCCGGACGCTCTTGAAGTAGGTTCCGAAAGGCTCCGCTTCCTGTTTCGCGCCCTCTGCCGCAACCGGGAATGGCTCGATCGAAACGCTGGCGACGATCTCATCCTTCTCCGCGATCACACTTCTTTCGAGTTTGAGCGGCGTACGCACCGGGTCGCGGGCGAGCCTGACCAGTGTAGTGAACTTCTCCAGCTCGATCCGCAGGGTGTCGAGCCGGGTCATGATCGTGCGGGCTCGGCCCTCAAGGTCGGCGACATCGGTGGCCAGAAGCTTCGCTGCCGTAACCTGCTCGCTGGAATGCTCCGGACCGACCTGCCACTGGATGTGGGTGACTTGCCACCTGCGAGTGACGGCATACCAATCGTTCTTTAGCCCGATCGACTCCTGGTCGAATGCGTCGAGGAGTGCCGATGATGCCGCGCTCGATAGGTCGAGCCCCCACCGGATCTGGATCGAATCCACGCAAGCGCTCGCGACCGACTCCGCTTCAGCGTTGCTTCTCATGGCGACCAGCTGTCGGTGAAGCACCTCTGCGGCACTCCCGCCCTGCGTGGTCGCGAGCATGTACAGCTCGAGCTTCTCGAATGCACTTCGAACCCGACTCCACTCCTGAAGGAGCGAATCGGCCCTGGCGTGGTTGGCTTTCGACAACGTTCCCATGACATTGTTTACATTTGAGAGTTGTTCAACGGGCGAGTACGCCGCCTGAGTTACGGGGACACTCAGCTTGAGCAGGTCTGGTACCGGCATGGTGTAGTAGTCAACGCCGTTGAACTCAATTGCATACTTCTCCCGAAATGTGTTTATTTCGATGATCTCGACTGAGAGCGTGTCTCCGATCTGCACTCCACCGAGATTGATCGACGGAGCTCGGGTCGATGCGGTCACCTGGAGCAGCGTTTTCTGACCCGGAGCCGCCTGAACTGAGGCGACCAATCCACCCATGACCGCCCAGAGGGCGAGGCCATTGCGGAAGGCAGAACGCCTGTCGATGATTGTCCCTCGCACTTAGTGCCCCTTTCTGTTTCACCACGGAAGCGCCCGTGGATCCGAATGCGCCCCGCCGCCCACCTGAGGCCGCGGCTTCGCTCGCTCGACCGACGTGAGCTCCACATTTGGGAGCGGCCGCTGACTCTCCATCCGTAAATCGAGGCGGGTTGGCATCAAGGTTCGTTCGTCTGACGAACAGATTTGCCCCACCTCCGGCCGTTGTGTAAGCTCCTCCGCGCGCGTTCCGGGCCGTCGTGGATCGTGAGTGGCCGCTCCGTTCTCGCCCACGCAAACTCCGGCCATCCAGGAGATAGCCATGGACCCGATGGACATCACCGAGCTTCTGAATCGGATGAAGGGTGGAGACGAGAACGCACGCGGCGAGCTGTTGCGGCGAGTCTATTCGGAGCTGCGTGTGCTCGCCAGACAGCGCCTCCGCAGATTCCAGGACGACTCGATCGGGGCGACCGAGCTCGTGCACGAGATCTATGGACGTGTCATCGGGCGGGAGAACCTGAGCTGTGAGAATCGCCGCCACTTCTTCGGGCTTGTCGCCGTCGCCATGCAGGATTTCCTCATCGATCGCGCGCGCCGCCGCAAGACAAAAAAACACGGCGGGGCCGTCGACATCATCCGGATCGAGGACGCGGTCGTCGCTGCGGAGGAAGCACCGGAAGAATTCCTGATGCTCGCACAGGCGCTTTCTCGGTTGAGGGAAGCAGACGAGATCGCGGCGGAGATCGTGCGGCTACGGTTCTTCGTTGGCCTGTCGGGGGAGGAGATCGCCGACATCCTTGAGGTGTCACCGGCGACGGTGGACCGGCGCTGGAAATACGCCCGAGCATGGCTGCTTGACTGGATGAGGGAGGGTCGCGCATGACCCAAGAGGATGAAGCTCGACGGCTCTTCGAGGCCGCGCTGGGTCAGCCCATCGAGGAGCGTCTCGCCTGGTTGCGGCAGGCGATCGCCGATCCCTGGCTCATCGCCCGCGTTACCGCCTTGCTCTCAAGTCATGAGCAGGCCGGTCGATTCATCGGAGGCGAGGGCGTTACCGGCCCACTCGGCACACCCAGCGACTCGTCGAGCATGCCCCCCTTCGAGCGGCTGGACGAGTTCGAGCTGATCCGCGAGCTGGGACGAGGTGGGATGGGCGTCGTCTACCTCGCGCGGGACACGCTGCTCGACCGCATGGTCGCGATCAAGGTGCTGCCGGCTCTCGTCGCGTTTACGCCGCCTCACGTCGAACTTCTTCGCACCGAATCGACGGTGATGGCGAGGCTTTCGCACGCGTCGATCGTTCCGATCTTCCGGTTGG
>CAZZAH010000571.1:0-2944 GCA_964652115.1 uncultured bacterium
CTTCGGATTGCGGTATGGGCATCACGAGTATTGGGGCCTCGATCTGCCCGACGACACGCACAACTTAGGTGCGCATGCCGGCTCGCGGCCCCTCTACTACCACGTCTTCCCGTTCGAGGATGGTGTCGTGGTGCAGTACTGGCTCTGGTTCAACGCGAACGATTGCCCCGATGATCACTATGAGGCGTTCCGCGTCTTCCACGAGGGGGATTGGGAGCACGTCGCGATCTACGCCACGCGAGAGACGGAAGGCTGGCGTCCGCGGAGGGTGAACTTCCATCAACACGCGGGGGGCAACTCGGTGGGAGCCGAGGAGTGCTGGTGGTCACCGACGACGGTCGCGAGCTACGAGGAGATCCGTCAGGGTTATACAGCGGACGCGACCCATCTGCACGTCTGGGTGGCGGCGAACAGCCACGCGACGTATAACCGTGATCAGCCGTTCTATCACATCGGGATCAGCGGGCTCTTCGAGTGCACGGGCAACTTCTCCGATGACGTCGACTACAACCTCGCGAGCTCCACGCGCGGCGAGCATGGCTTCTTCCCCTACGACCTGCTGGTACCGATGGGCGAGGTCTGGTCCGACGAGCATGCGCACGGCGGCGGCTGGAGCATCCATCTCGAGGGGAACGGCCCCGACTTCCTCCGATTCACCGGCCGCTTCGGCGAGGGTACCTGTGCCTTGGCCGACTCCTGCCCCGAGGCGTGCGACAACCCCTTCTGGGAGGCGTACGCGCTGGCGCCACTCTCCCCCCCCATGCCGGAGGAGCCGCACAACTGGCTTACGTTCCGGATGGAGGACGGCCGCTGGGGGAATCCCTCGGGCGCCTTTCGAAACGTCGAGTGGATCGAGTCGCCGGTGCGAGGGAGCTACCTCGGCGCGATCCGAAGCTGCGAGGACGCGCCCGGGGACTCGATCGTCTTCTCCGTCTGCGGCGGTGGCGCGACGGACGGGATCGCCCGCGTGACCTGTCTGAGCGGCGACCCACAGCTGAGTGGGCTCGACCAGGACCAATGCCAATCCCTGGAGTGCGGCGGGGACGGCAGCTACACCTTCCGCGCCGCGGCGGCTTCGGGCGAGGGCGAGGTTCGGATCGACATCTTCCGCGACGGATCGCCGGAAGAATGCGTGGCAGAGGACCTTCGCCTCGATGTGTGGCGGGAGAACTGCGCGATGTCCGACGCGCCGGAAGGCACGCCTTCGACCTCGCCCGGTCTTCTCGTGTCGCCGAACCCGGGCCTCCGCCTCATCCGTTTCACACGGCTGGAGCGACCAGGCGTTCCTGCGTCCCTCTCGGTCATCGACGTGCTCGGGCGCCGGGTGTGGAAGCGGACCCTCGCGCCGGGAGAGCAGACGGTCGAGTGGCGGGCGTCGCCTTCGAGCCGATTCTCCGCCGGCGTCTATACCGCGATCTTGGAGGTCGAGCGTGCGCCCACCCGATCTGTTCGGTTCACCCTCTTGAAATAGACGGGGGCGAGCGGTGGCCGCGGGAGCGACGGCGCAATCGCCTGTTCCCGCGATCATCGGGCGCCTTGGAAATACCGACGCGATTCTCGTATAGCCGAGCATTGCTATTGCAGAAACCGTTCAGGACATGGCATGTTTTGTATAGGCCAACCGAGCGCGCACCTCTGCCGATGCGCGACGAACTCGTGTTCCCAGAATTGATCCCTCCGACTGTGACGCAAAGCGAATGCGGACGAGCATTGAGGAGGAAGGCCGATGAAAACGTTCGAGGTTCGAAGTCCGTCTTGGCCAACCGGTGGCGCGATCCCACTCGCACACACCTGTGATGGAGCGAATACCTCTCCCGGACTCGAGTGGGGCGCGGGGCCGCCCGGCACCCTCTGCTACGCGCTGATCTGCGACGATCCGGACGCGCCGCTTGGCACCTGGACCCACTGGGCCGTGTGGAACATCCCCGCGACCTCGATCGAGGAAGCGGCACCACCGGTCGCCGAGCTCAGCGACGGTTCTGTACAAGGGAAGAACTCTTGGTCGCGCACCGGCTATGGGGGGCCGTGCCCGCCGGAAGGGACGCATCACTATCACTTTCGCCTGTACGCGCTCGACGCGCGGCTGAGCCTCGCTCCCGGCTCGGATTCGAAACGTCTTCGGGAGGCGATGGACGGGCACGTGCTCGCGGAGGGCAGCCTCATGGGCACCTACTCGCGTGAACGCGCGAAAGACGCGGGCGTCGCCCAAGCGTGAGCGACCGCCCGGGATCCGACGGACCACCGGACGACACGCCGGTGGTCCTCCCGATCCTAGACTTCATCGATCTCCACGCCTTCGCGCCGGCGGACATCGCCGACGTCGTCCTCTCCTACCTCGAGGCCGCGCGCGAGCGAGGGCTGCGAGAGGTGCGCCTGATTCATGGCAAGGGAATCGGCGCGCAGCGGCAGCGGATCCGCACCCTGCTCGCGACCGCCCCGGGGGTAGAGCGCTTCGATGACGCGCCGGCCGATCGCGGGCATTGGGGCGCGACGATCGTCCGGCTGGAGCCGCTCTCCGACTGAGCGCGGCGAAGGATCCAACGCGGGGCCGGCCGAGCGCCGAGAGGCCATGGCAGGCGCGTGAAGGTCGACCCTCGAGCAGGGCTCTGGTAGGGTTCCTGGTTCCGAGTGCCCGTTCGACACGACCAAAGGAGCCCCGCCATGCCCCTCGGCCCCCAGATCGACTCGCTGCTGCCGCTCGTGACCAAGCCGAGCAGGTACCTCGGCAACGAGTTCCACGTTGTCCGGAAGACTCCGGAGCCGGGGATGGTGCAATGGTGCCTGCTCATGCCCGAGGTCTACGAAATTGGGATGAGCCACTGGGGGCTAAAGGTCCTCTACGAGGTGCTGAACCTTCGGAAGGACGCGCTCGCCGAGCGGTGCTACGCGCCCTGGTTCGACATGGAGGCGCAGCTCCGCCGAAACAACATCCCGCTCTTCGCCC
>CAZZAH010000572.1:0-416 GCA_964652115.1 uncultured bacterium
CCCAAGCGGCAGACGGCGACACGGTGCTCGTTCCGCCGGGCACGTACGTCGGCTCGGGCAATCGCGGGCTCGACTTTCATGGGAAGGACATCGTCGTTCGATCCGTCGGCGGGGCCGCGGTCACGATCATCGACTGCCAGGGGCAGAATCGCGGACTCCATTTGCACACGGTCGAGCCGCCGTCCGCGGCGTTCGAGGGATTCACCATCGTGAATGGGGGAGGCGTGGAGCGAGGCGGCGGCATCTACTTCGAGAGTTACGCCTCGGCCGGGCTGCGTGATGTCGTGGTGCTGGACTGCCTCACGGGAAAGGTGCCGGTGTATCCCGAGCCTCCCGAGCCGCTCGCGTTCGGCGGCGGCCTGTACTGTGGCGCGCACTGTCAACCCCGATTCGAGCGCCTTCGGATCGCCCGCAAT
>CAZZAH010000572.1:426-2933 GCA_964652115.1 uncultured bacterium
GCGAGGCGGCGGTATCTACTGCTCCGAGACCTCCTCGGCCAGCTTCGTGCAGTGCGAGGTCGACAGCAATGGCGCCTCCCAGCCGCACTACAACGGTCCGTCGATCGCAGGCCCCGGCGGAGGAATGTACTGCGCGGCCGGAGCGGTCGTGGATGTGGACTCATGCCGGTTTAGTTGGAACCGAGGGTACATCCAGGGGGAGCACAACTGCGGCACCTCGATCGCAGCGATCCGCTGCGGCGGGTACAACCACATTTCCATTCGGAACTCCACCTTCGAGCACCATCAGTCCTGCGGACATATCGTGAGCGGCGGTGACGGCACCGTGATGTTTGTGCAGGACTGCGTCTTCTCCTCGAACTCGGGCGGCATCCAGCTCGGACTGTGGGGAACGCTTCATCTTGTGCGCACACGATTCCTATCGAACCGCGGGTTCTATACGGGCGCAGCGCTGAGCCTGCGCGGTTGCAACGCCTGGGTAACGCAGTGTGACTTCCGAGGGAATGCCGCGTTTGGCGTCGAGCTCCCCGGACTCGGGGGCGCCATCAGCGCCACGGGCGGAGCTGAGCTCCATCTCGACCGCTGTGCTATCTCCGGAAACTCAGCGCAGCGCGGCGCGGGCGGAATCTACGTGGGGCACTCATTGCTCGCGATGGAGCACTCGACGTTGACCGGCAACAATGGAGGCTCGGACGGTGGCGGGATATTGATCGCCGATAGCTCTCAAGTGTGGCTGGCGCGATCGGTGATCTGGGGCAATTGCGCAGCGGCGGAGGGACAAGAGATCTCCGTCGGGTCCGAATCATTCGCGAGATTGATTTGCTCGGCGGTGCGCGCCGACGCGATCAGCGGCAACGTGATCCTGGAAGGCGAGCAGATCCTCACGGACCCCGAGCTCTGCGACCCACCGCGATGCGAGGACGCGCCGACCGACGGCGGCGTACTCACCCTCGCGGCCAATTCACCCTGCCTCCCTCAAAATAGTCCCTGCGGCGAGTTGGTCGGCGTGAACGGCGCAGGCTGCGCGGTGGCGGGCGCATGTTGCACCGCGCAAACCGAATGTCTGCGCATGTCGGCCGAATCCTGCGCGTCGATCGGAGGAGTCTTCCTCGGGGATCTTGCCTGCCTGCCGAGCCCCTGCGGCGGCGCCTGTTGCCTCGACGATGGCTCGTGCAGCTTCCTGAGCGTCGCGGCCTGCGAAGATGCCGCCGGGACCTTCCGCGGATTCGGGACGACCTGTGACGTTCAACCTTGCCCGCCGATCGGCGCCTGTTGCCTGCCAAACAGCGCATGTCAGCAGCTGACGCAAGTCGCCTGCCTCGAAGCGCAGGGCACCTATCTCGCGGATCGACTGGAGTGCCCCCCGTATCCCTGCGGCCCGAATCGCGGCGGTGTGCTCACGCTGCACACGAATCCGGCGCTCACCTACACGACCGGCCAAAGCTACTGCGGGCAGTCGCCGGTTGAGAGCTGCGGTCAAACGACCGTGCGGGCCGACGAACGCGGGCCGCGGATCGTGAGCGTACTCGCGGCATTTCCCGGCGAACCGACGCTTAGTGGCCTCTCGTTCGGCGTGTTCTACAACTCGCAGAAGGTCGCGATCGTCGATCACGGGAGCTGCGCCGATCATGAGTTCGCCACAAACGGATGGCCAGCGCCCTCAACCGGCACGAGCATTCGTTGGGATGAGCCGAGAACAACTCCGCTGGTCGAGGTCTACTGGTTCGCAGCCTATACGTACGACGAAGTACCCGCGCCACTACGACTCGAAGAGCATCCGACCGAAGGCGCGGTATTCCTTTCACCCACGCAAGAGAAGGACATCGTGACCTGCCTAGGCCGCTTCGGATTCCATATGGACGGAATGCCCTGCTGCCCGAGCTCCGCGGTCGGAGCGTGCTGCGTCACCTACGGCAGCTGCGCCATTCGGACCGAGGCGGAGTGCGATGAAAGCGGTGGGCAGTTCTTCGGCGTCGGGACCGACTGTCTTCCGCTTCCCTGTCTCGCGAGCGACGCCCCGCGAGCAACGCAGCCGCGGGAGCTCGTGGCTTACCGCGGTCCGAATCCAGTTTCGTCCAGCGATGCCGGCGCAGCAATCCGCTTCGAGCTATCTCTCCGTTCACGACAGCTGGTACGCGTCCGGGTTTACGGCGCGGCAGGTCAACTTCTCCGAACTGTGTTCGAGCAAGCACTCGATGCCGGGGAGCATCCGCTGGCCTTCCAGCCTGCCTCGCTCCGCTTTGCCGCCGGCGTTTACTACTTCGAGGTGCAGGTGGGTACCGAACGACGCACGAGAAAGCTGGTCGTGACACGGTAGGAGTTTTTCTTCGCGAATGACGGCCGCGCCGCGCGCCCCAAGGAGAACGGCGCCCCGATCGCGAATCGGGGCGCCGTAGTTTCAAAGCTGCCTGCGCGCACGCCGCGGCGCGCGTCGAGGCCTGGAAGCCTGAGCTAGTTGAGCACGATCAACCGCTGCTCCGCCGTCCGCTGACCTGCGGTCAAACGCG
>CAZZAH010000573.1:0-2921 GCA_964652115.1 uncultured bacterium
TCCCGGACTTCCGTTTCGACCCCTTCGCGGTCATGAGCAAGCGGCCGACGGAACCCGGCCGGCGATCTTGACGAGCGCCGGACGAGCACGCCTAAAGTCGACGCGATCGAGCGACGAGAGCGCTCCGCTCGCCTCGGAAACGCAACCTCGATCCGCTTTCTTTCCGGTGCTCTGACGGTAGAATCCCCTCGATCGAAGACTCGCTTCGCCTAGTGACACCAGGCGCGGACTCGCTCAGGAGGTGCAGTGCGGAAGTCGGCATCCGGATACCTCGTTGCGCTGGGGGCGGTCGGGCTCGCGGTTCTACTTCGCTGGCTGGCCGACCCCTACTTGGGCGACAACCTTCCCCTGGTGGCGCTCTACGGCGGCGTCGCGGTGGCGGCGAGATTCGGCGGCGTAGGTCCGGGCATCCTGGCCGTCATCGTGGGGTACCTCGCCTCCCACTACCTCTTCATCCCGCCGAGGCACACTCTCGAGCTCAGCTCGGTCCGCGACCTCATCCGGACTCTGGCCTTCTTCTTCACCTGCGCGGTCATCATCGCGATGGTCCAGGCGATCCGCGTCGGACAGCGTCGCTTCGAGGAGCTGAGTCAGCGTCAAGATCGATGGTTCTCGCGTCCTCCGAGCATGGAGCAGCTCCGGGAGAGGCTCAATCCCCTCGATCCCGCCTTCCTCGGTTTCGCCGGCATCGCATTGGTGCTCATCGTCGGCGCATTCTCTGGTGCCGGAAATGCGCGACGTTTGGACGAGCACGAGCAATCGGTCGCGCTCACACAGCAAGTGATCGCCGAGCTGGAGTCACTGCTGTCGAGCGTCAAGGACGCTGAGTCGAGTCAGCGCACCTTCCTCATCACCGGCGAGGCTGAGCACCTCGAGCCCTACACCGACGGCACACACCGCGTGCACACCCAGCTGGAGCGCATCGAGCACATGATCGCGGACAATCCGAGTCAGCTAGCGCGACTTTCCGAGGTGAAGCGGCTGACCGAGGAGAGGTTCGCGGTGCTGGGCCAGGGAATAGCCCTCGCGCGAGAGGGCGCGGATGCCGCCTCTTCGTTGGTGCGAAGTGGCGCCGATGTGGCCTTGATGAACGACGTGCGAAGCGCCGTGGCCGAAATGCAGTCGGAAGAGCGACGGCTGCTCGAGCGTCGAGCGGAAGACTCACGACGGGGCCTCCAGATCACGGTGACGTCGATCGTGGTGCCCGCGATCCTCGGTTTGGTCCTGCTCTGCGTGATGCTGTACATGATGCAGCAACGTTTGTCCGAGCGGCGGATCGCGGCTCACCTCGCCGCCGATCAGCGAGAGCGTTTCCGCGTGACGCTCGCCAGCATCGGGGATGCGGTGATCACCACCGACAACGAAGGGTGCGTCACCTACCTCAATCCGGTGGCAGAGGCGGCCACCGGTTGGAGCGTTGCCGAAGCGAGCGGGGTCGCGCTCACCAGAGTGTTTCGGATCGTCAACGAGGAGACACGGCAATCGGTCGATAACCCCGCGATCAAAGCGCTCAAGGAGGGCCGCGTGGTCGGGCTGGCCAATCACACCATCCTGATCCGCAGGAACGGCAGCGAGTGCCCCATCGACGACAGCGCCGCGCCGATCCGCGATGAAGACGGGACGGTGACCGGCTGCGTCCTCGTCTTCCGGGATATCACGGAGCGCAAGGCGGTCGAGCAGCGGACCGCCGAAATCGCGGCGACGGCTCGTTTCCTCGCGTCGATCGTCGATTCTTCGGAAGACGCCATCATCGCGGTGTCGCTCGAAGGCACGATCCAAACCTGGAACGACGCGGCCGAGAGGCTATACGGCTACAGCGCGAGTGAAGCGATCGGAAAACCGATCGCCATGCTGATCCCCGCCGATCGCGCCGACGAGGAAGATCGACTCATCGCTCGTCTCCTCGAGGGTCAGAGGATCTCCCACTTCTACACGGTGCGACTGAAGAAGAACGGTGAAGCGTTGGACGTCTCGCTCACCATCTCGGCGGTGAAGGATGAGCACGACCAGATCATCGGCACTTCGAAGGTCGTGCGCGACATCAGCGAGGCGAAGGCGGCGGAGAAGCGGATCTATGGGCTGATGGCCGACCTCGAGGAAGCCGATCGCCGCAAGGACGAATTCCTCGCCATCCTCGCGCATGAGCTTCGCGGACCGCTGGCGCCGATCCGCCATTCGCTCGAGATCGTCAAGCGCGCACAAGGAGACAACCAGCTCCTCCAGAACGCGAGCACCACCATGGACCGTCAACTGACGCAGATGGTCCGCATCGTCGACGACTTGCTGGATGTCAGCCGGGTCACACTGAACAAGCTGGAGCTGCGGCGCGAACGAGTGGCGCTGGCGGAGGTCCTGGAGCAGGCGATTCAGCATTGCCGGCCGTTCGCAGAGTCGCTCGGACACTCCCTGATCGTCGACATCGATCACGCGCCGATGTTCGTCGATGGCGATCCAGTTCGCCTGGCGCAGGTCTTCGGCAACCTTTTACAGAACGCGTACAAGTATACCGAGCGCGGCGGCAGCATCTGGTTAACGGCGAAACGTGAAGGCAACGAGGTACAAGTCACGGTCAAAGACACCGGGCTCGGCATTCCGCCGGACGTGCTCCCCCACATCTTCGATCTGTTCATTCAGGTGGAGCGCAATCTGGAGCGGGCGCAGGGAGGGCTCGGGATCGGCCTCACCTTGGTCAAGCAGCTGGTGTCGATGCACGACGGCACGGTTTCGGCGACGAGCGACGGACCCGGTCGAGGCAGCGAGTTCACGGTGAGGCTGCCGATCTTCGTCGAGGTCCCGGAGGCAAGACCTCTCGTGACGTCCGCGCCGACCGAGACCGGTACCACCCCGCGCAAGATCCTGGTCGTCGATGACAACCGGGACTCCGTCGAATCGCTCGCGATGTTGCTTCGAATGCTCGGCCA
>CAZZAH010000574.1:0-2912 GCA_964652115.1 uncultured bacterium
GTTTCATAGCTCCCGTCGACATGCGCGACCAGCGGGCCGCACTCGCTTCGGGTCGCTGGGAGCGTCAGGACGCCGGTACCGGGTCCGACACTGATCGGCTCCGCGAGCGCGAAGACTGGGAACACGAGACAGGCGAGTAGCGAGATTGCCGAGAATCGCATGGGTTCCTCCTGTACGGATTGGTCCCTGAGGGGAAGAAGGATAGGCCCATGACCTCGCCCCCTCAATCGCCCGTTCCACCTTGAGCGCCGGAGTCTTGACCCTTCGACGCATCGCGCCCATCATCCCGAATCTCGAATGGCAACCGACCCACGGGGATCTCGATGATCGTTCGCGCCAAGGCACCACTTCGAATCAGCTTCTGCGGCGGCGGCACCGATGTCTCGCCCTATCCGGAGGAGCGAGGCGGCGTGGTGCTCTCTGCCACCATCGACAAGTACGCCTATGCGTCGCTTCGGCCGCGCGCCGACGACACGGTGCAGGTCACCTCGCTCGATTACGACATCACGCGCACCTATCCGCTCGGCCAGAAGCTCACGCCCGACGGCGAGCTCGATCTGGTGAAGGGCGTGCTCAATCACTTCCAGTTCGGCACCGAAGACGGCGTTCCGTCGGGCTGTGACATCTTCATCCACAGCGACGCGCCGCCGGGGAGTGGGCTCGGCTCTTCCTCGACCATGGTGACCGCGCTCTGCGGCGTACTTTCCGAGTGGGCGCGCACGCCGCTCACGCCCTACGAGATCGCGGAGCTGACCTACCAGATCGAACGCATCGACCTCGCCATTGCGGGCGGCAAGCAGGACCAGTACGCCGCCACCTTCGGCGGATTCAACTTCATGGAGTTTCACGCCGACCACACGGTGGTGAACCCGCTTCGCCTGCGCCGCGACACGCAGAACGAGCTCGAGTACGCGCTGCTGCTCTGTTACACCGGCGGCACGCGCCTCTCGGCTCACATCGTCGAGAACCAGACCAGGAGCTATCGCGCGGGCAAGGCCGAGGTGGTCGCGTCGCTCGATCAGATGAAGGCGCTCACGCTCGAGATGAAGGCGCTCCTGCTTCGCGACCGCATCCAGGAGTTCGGCGAGAAGCTGCACGTCGCGTGGGAGGCGAAGAAGCAGCTCGACGCCGGGATCTCCAACTCGACCATCGACTCGCTCTACGCGCTCGCGCGGCAGCACGGCGCGATCGGCGGGAAGATCCTCGGTGCGGGAGGCGGAGGCTTCCTCCTCGTGCTGGTGCCTTTCGAGGAGCGGCACCACGTCGTGCGCGCGCTCGAGTCGGAAGGAGGGAAGATCGTCCCCTTCGCCTTCGAGGGACGCGGGCTTCAGACCTGGACCGCCAAGGGGTGAGGATCGGCATCGTCGGCACCGCCTGGCCGATGCGGGGCGGGATCGCGCAATACAACGCACTTCTGGCCGGCGCGCTCGCCGAGCGCAATGAGGTCGAGCTCGTCTCCTTCACGCGCCAGTATCCCGGCTTCCTCTTTCCGGGGAAGAGTCAGCTCGACACCAGTGAAGATCCGCTCCGCTTTCCCGCCAGGCCGCTGATCGACTCGATCAATCCGTTCACCTGGAGCCGAGCGATCGCGCACCTCAATCAGCATCGTCCCGACGGCCTGGTGATGAAGTACTGGATGCCCTTCTTTGCGCCGGCCTACGGATGGATCGCGCGCGGCGTGAGGCGAGCCGGACCTCGGCCCTCCGATGGTGCGCGGCCGCGTGTGGTGGCGATCCTCGACAATCTGATTCCGCACGAGCACCGGCCCTTCGACACGACGCTCACGCGCTGGTTCATGGGCGCGGTCGATGCCTACATCGTGCAGTCGAAGTCGGTGCGCGATGACCTCGTGCGGATGGACCCGAACGCGCGATACCTAGAAGTCGCGCATCCGGTCTACAACCTCTTCGGCCAGCGCATCGACAAGCGAGTCGCACGCGCGAAGCTCGGGCTCGATCCCGACGAGCCGCTGCTCCTCTTCTTCGGATTCGTGCGCGCCTACAAGGGGCTCGATCTGCTGCTGCAGGCGCTGCCGGCGGTGCGGCGCGAGCTCAAGGCACGCGTGCTCGTCCTGGGCGAGTTTTACGAACCGCGAGCCGAGACCGATCGGCTGATCGCGTCGCTTGGCATCAGCGACGCGGTCACGGTGCGCGAAGACTACGTTCCGAACGAGGAGGTGGGCCTGGCGTTTTCAGCCGCGGATCTCGTCGTCTTGCCCTATCGATCGGCGACCCAGAGCGGGATCGTACCGATTGCCTGGCAACTCGAGCGGCCGGTACTCTGCACCGACGTGGGTGGACTGGCCGAGGTGGTGGAGCACGATCGCACCGGCCTGGTCGTTCCGCCGGAAGACCCGGCGGCGCTGGCGGCCGCGATCCTTCGCTACTTTCGTGAAGGGCTCGAGGAGCGCTTCCTTCCCGCGATCACGACGGAACGCGAGCGCTACTCCTGGGATCGAATGGTCGAGGCGGTGGAGACCTTGATTCGAGGCTGAGCCCGAGGCGAATTCGAAAGGAGCATCGATGTTGTCGCGCGAGGAGGTGGTGGCCCGCATCGAGGAGTCGATCCGCGTGCATCGGACGTTGATCGACCAGGCCGAGCAGATCCGCTCGATGGCTGCCACTTGGACCGAGGCGATCCGCCGCGGCAACCAGATCCTCTTCTTCGGCAACGGCGGTTCGGCCGCCGACGCACAGCACTGGGCCTGCGAGCTCTCCGGACGCTTCTACCTCGAGCGGAAGTCGGTGCCGGCGCAGGCGCTCACCGTCAACACCTCCAACCTCACCGCGATCGCGAACGACTACGCCTACGACGAGGTCTTCGCCCGCCAGCTCGAAGGCGTCGGGAAGAAGGGGGACGTCGCGGTCGGCATCTCGACCAGCGGCAACTCGGTCAGCGTGATCAAGGCGTTG